>DASQLJ010000296.1:0-34030 GCA_035630095.1 Longimicrobium sp. | reverse complement strand
GACCTTCCACGCCTCCGGCGCCTGCACCTCCACCGTGACCGGCTCCCGCTCGCGCCCCTCCACGTACATGAAGGCGCTGGTGCCGCTGATGAAGGCGTGGCTCGCGTCCAGGTGGCTGGTGCGCACCGACAGCTCGTCGGCGTGCACCAGGTAGCGCGCCGTCAGCCGCCCGTCGGCCGGCGCGTCCACCACCCAGGTGTTCTTGTCGGCCTTGCGGAAGGGGAGGGGGCGCCCGGCGCCGTCCACCGCGGCGAAGGTCACCACGTTGCGCGGGAACTCGCGCATCAGGTACGAGCCCGGCGTCCAGCTCGGCATCACCAGCCTCGCCTCGCCGGCGACGTCCTCCACCTGAAGGTCCACCACGAAGTGGTGCGTCTGCGGCTCGGCGATCGCCAGCCTGTATCGGGTCCCCGGCATCAGCGGCGGCGCCGCGGCTTGCCCTTGCGGCCGCGGCCCTTCCACAGCAGCGCGGCGGCGGCGCCGGCCAGCGCGCCCGCGCCGATCGCCGCGGGGTTCAGGAAGCGCGACGCGCCGCTCTCCTTGAAGATGCTGCCGGCCATGAACAGCATGTTCGCCGGCCGCTCGGCCAGGCGCCGCATCAGGTACGGGTACCAGCTGTCGCCGAAGGGCACGTACACGCGCACGTTGTAGCCCTCCTCGCGCAGCCGGGTCTGCAGGTCGCGCCGCACGCCGTACAGCATCTGGAACTCGAAGCCCTCCTTGCCGATCCCCTTCTCGAACACGAAGTCGCGCACGCGGTCGATGATCGCCTCGTCGTGCGTGGCGATCGCCGGGTAGTGGCCGGCTTCCAGCAGCCGCTCCATCTCCTGCACGAACATCCGGTCGGTGTCTGCCTTGTCCTGGTACGAGACCTCGGCCGGCTCGCTGTAGGCGCCCTTCACCAGGCGGACGCGCGAGCCCAGCGCCAGCATGCGCTCCAGGTCGTCGGGGGTGCGGTAGAGGTAGCTCTGCAGCACGGTGCCGGTGTTGTGGAAGCCGGCGCCCCACAGCGCCTCCACCAGCGCCACGGTGCGCTCGGTGTAGTCGCTGCTCTCCATGTCCAGCCGCACGAAGATCTCGCCGTTGCCGTCGCCCAGCTCGCGGGCGCGCTGCAGCACCAACTCGATGTTGGCGCGGCAGAACTCGGGGTCGATGTCCAGCCCGAACTGGGTGGGCTTCACGCTCACGTTGGCGTCGATCCCGGCGCGCTCGATCGTCTCCAGGATGCGGATCACCATGTCGGTGGCGGCCTGGGCCTCCTCGCGCGTGGCCACCGACTCGCCCAGGAAGTCGAGGGATACGGTGAGCCCCGCGGCGTTCAGCGCGCGCGCCGCCTGCACCGCCTCCTCCAGCGTGTCGCCCGCGACGAAGCGCTGGGCGAAGCTGCGCGACACGGGGGCGCGGGTGATCACCTTCTTGGCGGTCTGGCTCTCGCTGAGCTTCAGGAGGCTTTCCTTGAGCATCTCGCTGGCATTATTCGGGATGATTCGGGTGCGCCGCGGGCGCGGGGCGGATGACGGGTCAGGCGTCCGCCGCCTCGGCCGCGCGGCGGCGGATGGTCTCGTCCAGGATCTCGCGGACGCGCGCGAGCGGCAGTTCCTCCAGCGCCTCGCGCGCCTCCTCTTCCGACGCGGCGGTGGCCAGGTCGCCCGTTTCCAGGTGCCCCATCACCGCCGTCCCCGTCTGCGCCCAGCGGACGAAGACGAGGTACGCGCTGTACGGCGCCGCGGGGTCGCCGCTGTCGTCGGTCTCCACCGCGGCGGTGTACGGCTCGCCGTCGCACCCCTGGAACGCGGCGGCGCGCCCGTGCACGGCCTGGTAGCCGCCGAGCGTGTCGTCGGTCACGCCCGCGGGCGTCACGGGGTTCAGGCGGTCTTCGGCGCCGGAGTACTCCATGGGCGGGCAAGTTACGGGCGCGTGCGGGAGTCCGAAAGGATGAACAGGGAGCAGGCAACCGCGTTTGGACAGTGTCTGAACATTCGGGGGATGCGGCGCGCTTCGGCGGCACCGCGGGGGCCCCCCTCCCCGCGCCTGAGAGCGCTCGCCCTCCCCGCGCTTCGCGGGGGAGGGTCGAAACCGCCCGTGCGCTGCGCCGTCGCCGTTGCCGTTCACCCCCTCCCCCGCGGAGCGCCCGCGGAGCGCCCGCGGAGCGCGGGGAGGGGGCCGCCGCCGCATGCGCCAACCCCGTCGAACCGCTCCGTTGCCGCTCGCGCACCCTCTATCTACGTTCCCACGTCCGTTGAACATCCGGACATCACCCGTCATCAAACCCACCAACCCACACCCATGCGCGCGGCGATCTTCCACGAACACGGCGGCCCCGAGGTGCTCCGCATCGAAGACGTGCCCCAGCCCCAGCCCGGCCCCGGCGAGGTGCTGGTGCAGGTGAAGGCGTCGGCGATGAACCACCTGGACCTGTGGGTGCGCCGCGGGCTGCCGATCGAGACCACCATGCCGCACATCGGCGGCAGCGACGTCGCCGGCGTCATCGCCGGGGTGGGGGAGGGGGTGGATGCGGCGCGGGTCGGCGAGCGCGTGGTCATCAACCCCAACCTGTACGACGGCACCTGCGAGTGGTGCCGGCGCGGCGAGGAGTCGATGTGCGTATCCTACCGCATCCTGGGCGAGCACACCAACGGCGGCTTCGCGGAGCTCGTCACCGCCGCCGCCGACCGCGCCCACCGCCTGCCCGACGGCTACGCCTTCGGGGACGCCGCCGCGCTCCCCATCGCCTGCATGACCGCGTGGCGCGCCCTGCACTCCCGCGCCCGCCTGCGGCCGGGCGAGGACGTGCTGGTGCTCGGCGCCAGCGGCGGCACCGCGCTCGCCGCCGTGCAGATCGCGGTGCTGGCCGGCGCGCGCGTGTTCGCCGTCACCAGCGGCGCGGACAACGTGCGGCGCCTGGGCGAGCTCGGCGCGGCGTTCGTCTACGACCGCACCGCGGACCCCGAGTGGGCGAAGGCGCTGCACGCGGACACGAAGAAGCGCGGCGTGGACGTCGTGGTCGAGAGCCCCGGCGCGGCGACGTGGAAGGCCAGCATCCGCGCGCTCGCCACCGCCGGCCGCCTCGTCACCTTCGGCGCCACGACCGGGCCGAAGGTCGAGATCGACATCCGCGCGCTCTTCTGGCGGCAGACCACCATCCTCGGCACCACCATGGCCAGCAACGCCGAGTTCGCGCAGATGCTGGACGCGGCGTTCAGCGGCCGCCTTCGCCCCGTGATCGACAGCGTGATGCCGCTGGACCAGGCCCGCGCCGCGCACGAGCGCCTGGAAGCCGGCGACCAGTTCGGCAAGATTGTGCTGGTGCCGTAGGCATCGTGCTGGTGCCGTAGGGCAGGGGACGGGGAAAGTCGGGCGGGCGGTCGAAACCGCGCCAACAACCACACGAAGTCCGCCTTCGCGGACTACCGGCCGCGGTGTGGCCGACGCGATGGGGCACGCGACCGGCTTCGTGGCTGCCGCGACGTGTCGTTCTGCCGATGGTCGAGGCGCCCGCGACGGGCCCTGGATCCACTCCGAAACAGCCGCGAGCGAAGCGAGCCCAGGTCCCTCCCCCAGGTTGTTTTGACAGGTTGTTTTGGGGGAGGGACAGGCGCCGCCAAGCGCCAGGGTGGGGCCCCGCGCCGCAAAACAGCGACAAACCTTCTGCATCGCTGCTCCACAAACGCCGAGTCGGCGCCCTCCCGGGGATCCGGGTAGGGCGCCGACTCTGCATTGGGGCTGCTCGTGCGTTAGAGGCGCGCTACGGATTGTCGTCGTCGTCCGCGTCGCCGTCGCCCGAGTCGTCCGAGTCATCCGCTTCGTTCGCGGCCGCACCCGCGCCCGCGCTCGCACCGCCGGCGGAGGCACCGCCCCCCGCGCCGTCCACGCGCCGCACGTCGCTGGCGCGGGGGCCCTTGGGGTCGTCGGTGATCTCGAACTCCACCTGGTCACCCCGCTTCAGGCTCTTGAAGCCTTCCATCTGGATCACGGAGTGGTGAACGAACACGTCCTTGCCGCCGCCGTCGGGGCGGATGAAACCGTACCCCTTGTCGTCCTTGAAGAACTCCACGACCCCAGTCTGTCTCGCCATCAGCCTGCCTCCGCGGGGGACGGAACCTCTCCCTGTGCGGCCGGGGCGTCGTCCCGTCCAACGGCGCTCCGGAACATCCATTCCGAAGCGCGGTTCCTCGCAAAAGGTGTTCCCGCTCAGGGGTTACGGCGTGGACGCGCCGCGCCGGTCAGCGTCAGGATCGCCACCTCGGGGCGGCAGAGGAAGCGCACCGGGATGTGCACCGTGCCCACCCCGCGCGACGTGTACACCTGGGTCCACGGCCGGCGCCGCAGCCCCTCCTCGTAGAGGTCGTCGCGCTTCGCCGGGTTGCGCAGGGCGCCCACCCACGGAAGCCGCACCTGGCCGCCGTGCGTGTGGCCGCTCACGATCAGGTCCACCCGGTCGTAGCCGCGGCGGGCGCGCTCGGCCTGGTCGGGGTCGTGCGCCAGCAGCAGGGTGAAGTCGCGCTCCACCGGCGGCGGGAGCACGCTCATGTCCGGCCGCCCCTTCGAGAAGTCGTCGACCCCGGCCACGCACAGCCGAGCCCCCTCCTTCTCCAGCATCACCGCGCGGTTGGTGAGGTCGCGGACCACCGGGTGCGCCCCCACGTCGGCGTGCCACGTCTCGATCCCCACGGTGTGGTCGTGGTTCCCCGGCACCGCGTACACGCCGAACGGGGCGTCGAGGCATTCCAGCGCCGCCAGCACCCGCTCGAACCCCGGCGCGTCGTCCGCGGCGAAGTCGCCGGTGAGCGCCACCAGGTGCGGCCGCTCGTCCATCGCCGCGCGGCAGGCGCGCCGCACGATGGACAGCGGCGTCCCCGCGCCGGCGTGCATGTCCGTCAGCAGCACGATGCGGAAGCCCTCCAGCGCCGGGTGCAGGCCGCCCACGTGGATGGTGGGCCGCGTCACCTCCAGCCAGCGCGGCTCCACCAGGAACGCGTACGCCCCCAGCGCCCCCGCCGCCGCGATCCCCGCCACCGCCACCTTCTCGCTCGTTCTCATGGGCGGATGCAAGCGCAATCGCCAGACCAGCCGCGAATGCCGCCGGTGTCGATCGCATGAACGAGAAGCGCCCCGTCGATTCCTGCTCGCGGGGCGCTCGGCGGTCCATCTCCGGAAGGTCTGCGTCAGTTCGCGGCCTCGCGCTCGGCGAGATCGGCAAGCATGTGGACCCACTCGGGCATCGGCATCCCAGCATGTATCGCCTTGAAGTGCTCCACCGTCGCATCCAGCGCGGCCGCGCGGCGGTCGTTCGGAAGCATGCTCAAAGTGTGGAGCGCGCTCGCGACGAGCTCCTCCGGCGGCGTCTGGTACTCTTCGCGTGCCCGGCTGTGGCGTGTGCGCATGTACCAATCCCTCAGCTTGGGCCAGAGTTTCCCCGGGTGCGAGCGCAGCTTGTGGAACTGGTCCACGGCGCTCTTCGAGACCCCGATCTCGGCGGCGAGGGTGCGCAACGGCGTGCGCACCACCTCGCGGCGGTACACGACCTCGTCGTGCACCAGCTTCACCAGCGCGCTCGTCGCCGCCGAGGTCGCGCTGATTCGCTCCCGGGGATCGTCAGCGCCCCGTCCGCTTTGGCCACTCGGAATATGTGAACACGGTGAACAGTAAAACACTCGTTATGGACGCGCAACCCACCCGTGGGCCGTCGATCGCGAAGACCGCCGGAGTAGCTGCGTCGTGGTACGGATCCCGACTTGCCCCAGCACACGGCTTGCGTGCACATTGCCGCCCGCCGCGACGATTCCGGCATCATGATCCGATCGATTCGTATCCACACATAGAACCCAGGAGACCCTCGTGGCCACCGTCACGACTCCCGCCGACGACCTTGCCGTGCTGGGCAGCGCGCCCGTGCAGGCGCTGCTGGGCGAGCTGAGCGATTCCGTGCGCGTGAACGCAGGCGTGCTGGAGCTGGTGAGCGAAGACGCCCTGCGCGGGGGCGGCATCGACCGCCTGGCCCACGCCGCGGTGTTCGGCGCCGACGCCGACGTGCGCGACAGCGCCCGCTGGATCATCGGCGAGGCCGGCCGCCGGCTAGGGGTGGCGCCCGCGTCGATCCACGACCTGTACATGGCGCGCGGCCGCGGCGAGACGGAGGGCTTCACCGTGCCGGCGATGAACATCCGCGCCTCGTCGTTCGACACGGCGCGCGCCCTCTTCTCCGCCGCGCGCGAGCTGAAGGTGGGCGCGCTGATCCTGGAGATCGCCCGCAGCGAGATCGGCTACACCGACCAGCGCCCCGCCGAGTACGTGGCGGTGATGACCGCCGCGGCGATCAAGGAGGGGTGGACCGGCCCGCTCTTCATCCAGGGCGACCACTTCCAGCTCAACGCCAAGAAGTACAAGGCCGATCCGCAGGCCGAGATGCGCGCCGTGAAGGACCTGGTCAAGGAGGCGCTGCACGCCGGCTTCTACAACATCGACATCGACACCAGCACCCTGGTCGATCTCGCCAGGGACGGGCTCGACGCGCAGCAGGAGACGAATTACCGCCTCTCGGCCGAGCTGACGGCGTACGTGCGCCACTACCAGCCCGAGGGCGTGGACGTGTCGATCGGCGGCGAGATCGGCGAGGTGGGCACCGAGAACAGCACGCCCGAGGAGCTGCGCGCCTACATGGACGGCTACACGCGCGAGCTGGCGCGGCTGTCGGAGAAGGCGGGGGAGAAGTTCGAGGGGCTCAGCAAGATCAGCGTGCAGAGCGGCACCAGCCACGGCGGCGTGGTCCTCCCCGACGGCAGCATCGCCGACGTCGCGATCGACTTCGAGACGCTGCGCACGCTGTCCGAGATCGCGCGCGACGAGTACGGGATGGCGGGCGCGGTGCAGCACGGCGCCAGCACGCTGCCGCAGAGCGCGTTCGGCAAGTTCCCCGAGGTCGAGACGGCCGAGATCCACCTGGCGACCAACTTCCAGAACATCCTCTACGACCAGATCCCCGCGGAGCTGCGCGAGAAGATGTACGAGCACACGCGCCAGAGCTTCCCCGAGGAGCGCAAGCCCAGCGACACCGAGGAGCAGTTCATCTACAAGGCGCGCAAGAAGGCGATCGGCGCGTTCAAGCGCGAGCTGTGGGAGCTCCCCGAGGGCGAGCGCGGGAAGGTGCGCGCGGCGCTGCGGCAGACCTTCGAGTTCCTCTTCCGCCAGCTCCGCGTGACCGACACGCAGGAGACGGTGAAGCGCTTCGTGAAGCTCCCCGACGTGCGCCGCACCGGCCCCGCCTCGCTGCGCATCAAGGCCGGCGCCGACGACTGGGACCTGTCGGACTGAGCCACGGACCGGATTCGACGGATGACGTGAGCGGGCGGGCCGATGACGGTCCGCCCGTTCGTGTGTTCTGGGGGATGCCGATGCGCCGCGGGGGCCCTCACCCTGCCGCTTCGCGGCGGTCCCTCTCCCAAAACAGCCCGGGAGAGGGACCCGGGCTCGCTTTGCACGCGGCTATTTCATTGCGGTGTAAAGATTTGTGCGTGTCGGGGAGGATGCTGTTTCATACGCAACGCACGAACTCCGTTCCGTGACCGGGCGGTTTGCGTGAGGGATTC
This sequence comes from Longimicrobium sp., assembly GCA_035630095.1. Classification (GTDB taxonomy): domain Bacteria; phylum Gemmatimonadota; class Gemmatimonadetes; order Longimicrobiales; family Longimicrobiaceae; genus Longimicrobium. The sequence goes on along the minus strand of DASQLJ010000296.1, from coordinate 26,444 downwards.
GCGCCCGCAGGGCCGAGACGCCGGCGCGCCCGCGCCGATCCTTCGGATCCGCGGCGAGGACCTGGCGCGCCGGCGGCTCGGCGCCGTTGGCAACGGCGGTATCGTTGCCTACGGCGCGCGAAGCCCGGCCCGGAGCGCAGCGGAGGGACACGCCCGCATCCGGCTGTTTCGTTTTTGTCCGGCAACCAACACTTCGCGATCCGTGTCATGCAGTGCGAAGCGCCGACGTGCGATGCTCCAGTCGCCGTGTTCAACCGGCGGATGCGCGTCGGCATCATGGCGATGCGGCCGTACCCGGACCCCGTGCCGCGCTTCCCCGCGTCCGGCCGGGGTTCGGGCGGAGTTCGGCATGGGAACGGTTTGTGCTAGCCCACACCCCCGAGCGCTCGCCGCGAAAATCGGTTTCGCGGGCGCTCTCCCGCGGTTTCGGGATACGAAGCCGTGCAGCAGAGATGACGCCGACGCCTCCGATCCGCGTGCCCCCGGCACGCGGCACGAGACGCCGCACACCGTAGATCCGTGATCGAGACGCACGCCGCACTCCATGCACCACCGGGCGCCAGCCCACCCTCGTCGGACGACGCCGACGGGCTGCTGCTGCGCGCGAACAAGCTCGACCTGCTGGAACGCCTGGCCGACGGGCTGGCGCACGAGATCAAGAACCCGCTGCACTCCATGGTCATCAACCTGGAGGTGCTCAAGCGGCGCGTCGCCCGCGCCGACAGCGCCGAAGAGGTGCAGCGCTACATCGGCGTGCTGGCCGGCGAGCTCGAGCGCGTGAACCGGCGCATCGAGCTGCTGCTGCGCCTGTCGCGCCCCGGCCGCGGCGCCGAGAGCGCCACCCTGGGCGAGCTGGTGGAGGAGCTGATGGAGCTGATCCAGCTCGAGGCCCGCCACCACGACGTGGCCGTGGAATACCGCCCCGACGGCGGGATGACGCGCGTGCACCTGCGCCGCGAGCCCGCGCGCCGCGTGATCCTGAACCTGGTGCTGGAGGTGATCGACCGGGTGGACCGCGGCGGCACCCTCTGCCTGTGGTTCACCGCCGGCGGCGGCGAGGCGCGCCTGGGCGTGGCCGGCTCCGGCATCGCCGCCGCCGACCTGGAGGCGGGGCTGCTCGGCTCGCAGCGCATGGCGGCCGCCGGCGCGCTGGCCGCCGGGGCGGGCGGGCGCGTCGAGGTGGACGCGAGTGACGAAACCGCGCCGGCGCTCGTCTTTTCCATTCCGGCGGCGGGGGCCTGAGCGGGCGCTCCCCGCGCCCGCAGGTGCTTGATCCGCAACGGCTTGACCCTTTACGCCGCTTGCGGGTATACTGAACGTCTTGAAACTGCGACCACCCAACCGATAGACGGCCCAATGGCAGAAAAGATCCTGGTGGCGGACGACGAACGCCACATCGTCGAGGGGCTGCAGATGCTGCTCGCCGACGACGGATTCGAGGTGGATACCGCGACCGACGGCAAGAAGGCGTGGGAGATGGTGAGCGGGGGCGGCTACGGCGTGGTGCTGGCCGACCTGCGCATGCCCGAGATGGACGGGCTGGAGCTGTTCCGGAAGATGCGCGAGGCCGGCATCCCCTCCGAGATGATCATCATCACCGGCTCGGCCAGCGTGGACACCGCCGTGCAGGCCATGCGGCAGGGCGCCTACGACTACCTCGAGAAGCCGCTCAACATCGAGCGGCTCAAGGCGCTCCTCCCCAAGGCGGTGGAGGCGTACCGGGTCAAGCAGGCCAACAAGCAGCTCGAGGAGAAGCTCAAGAACCTCGCCCGCTTCGGCGACCTGATCGGCCAGAGCGAGGAGATGCGCGAGATCTACTCGATGATCGAGGCCGCGGCGCCCAGCGCCGCCAGCCTCTTCATCGTGGGCGAGAGCGGCACCGGCAAGGAGCTGGTGGCGCGCGCCATCCACGACAAGAGCACGCGCGCCAAGGGCCCCTTCATCGCCATCAACTGCGCCGCGTTCCCCCGCGAGATCCTGGAGAACGAGCTGTTCGGCCACGAGAAGGGCGCGTTCACCGGGGCCATCAACGAGAAGCCCGGCTGCTTCGAGCTGGCCGACGGCGGCACGCTCTTCCTGGACGAGATCGCGGAGATGGAGCCCGACATCCAGGTGAAGCTGCTGCGCGCGCTGGAGCAGCGCTCCTTCCGCCGCCTGGGCGGCAAGAAGGAGATCCACGTGGACATCCGCGTGGTGAGCGCCACCAACAAGGTGATCAGCAAGGCGCTGGAGAACGGCGAGCTGCGCGAGGACCTGTACCACCGCCTGGCCGTGATCCCGCTCACCCTGCCGCCGCTGCGCGAGCGCCGCGGCGACGTGCGCGTGCTGGCCGAGCACTTCCTGCGGCGCTTCAGCGAAGAGAACCAGAAGAAGATCAAGGGCTTCGCCCCCGAGGCGCTGGAGTTCATCAACACCTACCGCTGGCCCGGCAACGTCCGCGAGCTGAAGAACGCGCTGGAGCGCGCCGTGATCCTGGCCCGCACCGACCAGATCACCCTGGCCGACCTGCGCGCCCACGAGCTGATCTCGGCCGACGACCGCGAGCTGCGCATCCCGGTGGGCACCTCGCTCGAGCAGACCGAGCGCACGCTGATCCTCAAGACCTTCTCCTTCGTGGACGGCAACCACCAGCGCGCCGCCACCATGCTGGGGATCGAGGAGGACGAGCTGCGCAGCCGCCTGAACCGTGTGGTCAGCCCCGAGGTCGCCGCGGTGGCGTAACGGATCCGGTCTCGACCGATCGAAGACCGCGGGCCGCGTCTCCACAACGGAGGCGCGGCCCGCGGTCTTTCGTGATACGGCGTCGGACGAGTCGGTGCCCTGGCCGTCGACGGAAAAGACGGATGCGGGCGTGTCCCTCCGCTGCGCTCCGGGCCGGGCTTCGCGCGCCGTAGGCAACGAAACCGCCGTTGCCAACGGCGCCGAGCCGCCGTCGCGCCATGGCCCCGCTCGTTCCCGAGACGTCGACGCGGGCGCGCCGGCGTCTCGGCCCTCCGGGCGCGAATCCCTCACGCAATCCGCTCGCGGAACGGAGCTCGTGGGGATCCGTATGATTCCAGCGTCGGCCGGAAGAGGACGCAACGGTGTCGCAGGCCGGGTGGACGAGGGGTGGGAGCAGGGGGGATGCAGCGGCGTCGTCACACGGCGGGTTGACTCGAAATATCGCCAGACCTCGGCGCCTCGTGGTGAGGGAGAAGCGCCGCGCCCACCCGCCTCTCGCATGCACAACGTTTGTATCATATCGCACGAAAATTCAGCAACCTGCGCGATGCTCGGACGCCGTATGTTTACCTGAACGTGGCATGGCGATTGCCCTTTCGCCGGGCGAGAGGCGGTCTTCCGCGCATGGGCAAGGTTGCAGGGCTATGGCTGCACAACGTATTCTGGTCATCGAAGACGAACCGGGTGCGCGGGAGGCGCTGGAGAGCCTCCTGGCCGAGGAGGGCTATACCGTGACCTCGGCGGCCAGCGGCGAGGCCGGGCTGCGGCGGCTGGAAGACTTCCACCCCGACACCGTGGTCTGCGACTACTACCTCCCCGACACCGACGGCCTGCAGATCCTGCGGCAGGTGCGGCGCGAGGCGGGGCAGGGGGTCACCTTCATCGTGATCACCGCCGGCTGCGGCGGCGACGGGATGGAGCGGCAGCTCGAGAGCGAGGCCGACTACTTCTTCCAGAAGCCGGTGGACCTCGACCGGCTGCGCGGCGCCCTGGAGCACGACACCCGCGACCGGGCCGTCGCCCCCAGCGCCCGCGTCGTCTTCGCGAACGGCGGCACCGGCGCCCAGCCGCGGCCGGCATCCTAGAGACCCACACCCCCGGGCTCCACCCATGGCCGACTACGACGACCTCCCCACCTTCGTGATCGAAACGCGCGGCGGGGGCGCCGGCACGTTCATGCTGGGCGTGCTGGTCGGCGCCGCGGCCGCGCTGCTCCTGGCCCCGCGCTCGGGGATGGAGACGCAGGCCGAGATCGCCGGCGCCGTGCGCCGCGCGCGCGAGGGCGTGGGCGACCGGGTGAGCGGCGCGCGCGAGCGCGTGTCCGAAACGCTCGACAGCGTGCGCGGCGGCGTGGGCACCCGCGTGCAGCAGGCCCGCGCCGCGCTCGACGCCGGCGTGGACGCCGCCCGCGACGCCCGCGAGGAGCTGCAGCGCCGCGTGGACGAGGCCAAGCGCGCCTACCGCTCCACCCTGGGCCGCGGCGAGGGATCGGGCGGCGGCGACGGCGCGGCGGAGGGGAACGGCGCGCGCGGCGGCGAGGTGGTGGTGGTGGCGGTGACGACGGAGGAGTCGTCGGGCGACCTGGCCTGAGCGCCGCGGCGCCTCCGTCGGCGCGGGGGGAGTGACCGTGGAGCCGATGGCCGAGCCGGAGAGCCGGGGAGCGCGCTGGCGCCGCCGCCGCGTGAACGTGCCGAAGGCCGCCGTGGCGGCCTTCGCGCGCGTTTTTCGCGGCGGCGGCGACTTCATCGCGCGCCTGTACACCAAGGCGGGCGAAGACGACATCTTCTTCCTGGCCGGGGGGATCGCCTTCGACGTGCTGTTCGCGGCGATCCCCTTCCTGCTCATGCTGGTGGGGTTCTTCGGCATCGTGCTGTCGCGGGTGGTGAGCGACCCGCGCAAGGCCGCGGTCGACTACATCGTCACCATCCTCCCCCCCACCGAGTCGGTCGTCGCGCGCACCTACCAGATCGTGGACGCGGTGCTGGCCGGGCGCACCAGCTTCGGCGTCTTCGGCCTGATCCTCTTCCTCTGGGTGTCGTCGCGGCTGATCGGCACGCTGCGGGCGTCGCTCAAGGAGATCTTCGACCTCCCGGCCGAGCGCGGGATCGTGGAGGGGAAGGTGTTCGACCTGCAGATGGTGTTCCTGGCCGGCACGCTGTTCGTGGCCAACACCGGGATCACCGTGGCCCTCGACGCGGCGCAGCGGCTGGGCATCGGGCTGCTGGGGATCGACAACAGCGACGCCGAGGTGCGCACGCTGCAGACGGTGTGGGCGCGGCTGCTGGCGTTCGGCTTCATCTTCCTGATGTTCCTGCTGATCTACCGCTACCTGCCGCGGCGGCGCACGCCGTGGCGGATGGCGCTGGCGGCGGCGGCGTTCACCTCGGTGGCGTGGGAGCTGCTCAAGGGGCTCTTCGCGCTGTACGTGGGGTATGCCACGAGCTGGGAGCGCATCTACGGCGCGCTGGTGTCGCCGGTGATCCTGGTGCTGTGGATCTACTACTCCGCGTTCGTGTTCATCCTGGGCGGCGAGATCGCGCACGTTTATCAGCTGATGCGGGTGCGGCGGGCGCAGCGAGAGCTGCTGGAATAGGCCGAGGCGCGGTTTGGCGGGCATCGCCAACAGGTGCGCGAGTGCGGGAGTGCGCGAGTGCGCTGGATCCGTTCGGGCGATTGATTTCGGAGAGTGGGAGCGATGGGGATGAAGCTGGTTTCGGCGGTTCTGGCGGCTCTTTGCGTGGTGGCGGCGCGGCCGGCGGCGGCGCAGCTCCCGGCGGGGCCGCTCGCGCTGGAGCACGGGGTGGACCGCGAGGGCACCGACCGCTACCGCGACCCGCCGGTGGACGTGGAGGGGCGCTACGTGGTGATCTCGCTGGCCGAGCACCGGCTGCACCTGATGGACGGGCCGCGCGTGCTCTGGTCGGCCATCGTGGGCACGGGCACCGGCACGCGGCTGGAGGGCGCTGGGCAGAAGTGGGATTTCTCCACGCCGCGCGGGATGTTCCGCGTGCAGCGCAGGGAGAAGAACCCCAAGTGGTACGTGCCCGACTGGGCCTACATCGAGCGCAAGGTTCCCATCCCCGACGCCGACGACCCCAGGCGCTGGGAGGTGGGGATGCTGGGCACCACCGCCCTTTACCTGGGCGAGGGGATCGCCGTGCACGGCACCAACCACCCCGAGCTGCTCGGGCAGGACGTGTCGCACGGCTGCATCCGCATGACCAACGAGGCCGCCCGCCTCCTCTATCACGAGGTCGACGTCGGCACCCCGGTGTTCATCTACTGATGTGTGCGTAGACCACGTGCGGAAGTGGCGGATGAGGCCTTTTGCCACGGGTCCTTCACCTCGCGGAAGCGTGGCACCCACCTTTTGGATACGGGTGCCCTTTCACTAGATTGCAACGACACCGACGTTCCGACCTCGTTGGAGGTGGCTCATGGCCAGGAAGCAGCTTCGTACCGTTAAGAAGTCCAGCCAGACCGGGCGCCTCGACCGTGACGCCGTTCGCTCCGAGGTGATCATCGTACGGGATGCGCGGGCGGGGCAAATTCGCGATCGATCCAGCAGCGGCGTGGTCAAGGCCAGGAAGAAAGAGGGCCCGCACGACAGGGTGTCCGCTGGTTCCACCGCCGGAGATTAGCCGAGGCTCGGATGGCAGCTGCATCATATGAGGAGAGCGTCTTCGTCAACTGCCCTTTCGACACCGACTACCAGGAGATTTTTCGAGCGCTGGTGTTCACCGTTCACGACTGCGGATTTCTCGCTCGGTGCGCGCTCGAGGTAGATGACGGCGGTGAGGTGCGCATCGCGAAGATCAACAGGATCGTCCGTGGGTGCCGCCACGGCATCCACGACATCTCCCGCACCGAGCTCGACCCGACCGAGAGATTGCCCCGGTTCAACATGCCGCTTGAACTGGGGCTTTTTCTTGGCGCGCGCGAGTTCGGGACGGGGCGGCAGAAACAAAAACGCGTCCTGATCCTGGATACCGAGCGGTACCGGTACCAGAAGTTCTGCTCGGACATTGCAGGTCAGGACATCAAGGCTCACGAGGGAAGTGGCGAGAAGCGGTTCGGGCGGTACGGAACTGGCTCGCGACCGCTCTCGACGGTTCTGTTCTGCTCCCGTCGCCCGGGAAGATGGTCGAGCGGTACGCAGCCTTCCTGGCAGAGCTCCCGCGGTTGTGCGCGCCTTTTCACCTGGACATAAACGATCTGCAGTTCGTGGAACTACGAACTCTCGTTGAAGAGTGGGTCGATCAGAACAAGCCCTGATTGCCTCGCGAGTCGTTGGACGCACGCGGGTGCCCGCGCCTGAGTCGTGTCGTGTATTCGCCCCAGCCGTACCTCAAGCACCTCGCTTTCGACACGGAGCGGCGGGATCGGCGGGGAGCGCTGGCGAACCTCTTGCACTCGCTGAGCGCGTGGGAATCGCCGATGGAGGCGCGTAAACGACAGCGCGGAGTGCAGCATGGCCGAGCAGAACCGACCCGACGCGCGGGAGCTGGAGGAGATGGCGGAGCGCGACCGCCAGCTCGCGGGCGACGCCGCCCACGACGCCGACGTGGTGCGGCCCGCCGCGGCCGGCCGCCCCGGCCATCCGCACCCCGACATCGCCGCCGCCGACCACCTGCGCGCGCAGGACGACGTGCGCACCTTCGACCGCCAGCGTTCGCTCGCGGAGGACAGCGGGCGAGTCGCCGAGACGCTGAGCGCGAGCGCCGAGCAGCTGCGGGAAAACCGCGAGCGCATCGAGCAGATCCGCGAGGAAGCGCACGAACGCACCGGGCACGTGCAGGCGCTGGCCGGCGACGCCGCCGACCTGCGCGAGCAGACGCACCAGGCCGCCGAGCAGGTCCGCGACATCGAGCCCCCCGACCTCGGCCGCTGACGGTCGGCGGCCGAGTATCGCGGGGCTGGTCATCGCCCGAAGGAGAGCGAAAGCAAAGCGGCGCGTCCGAGGGGACGCGCCGCTTTGCTGTCTTCGAATTTCGAGTGGCCCGGGCCGGGGCGGGTGCGTTCCTCACACGAAAATCCACCCCTCCCGAACACCCCCCTTGCCGGCTTGGGTGAATCCGTCAGGGCGAGGTGGTGGTGGTCCCGCCCGTGGTGCCGCCAGTCGTCCCGCCCGTGGCGCCGTTGCCCACCCCACCGCCCGTGGTGCCCGCCGCGCCCATGCTGTCGCCCGTCATCCCCGTGGTGCCGGTGCCCATCGCGCCGGCGCTGTCCATCGGCATCGTGGTGGTGCCGGGGGTGGTGGTGGTCGCCGCGCCGCCGGTGCCGGCGTCGGTGGTCACGCCCGTCGTGACGCTGTCGCTCGCCGCCCCACCTTCGGCCGCGTCGTCGCCGCCGCAGGCACCTGTGGCGAGCATCGCGACGAGCGCGAGCGCCGGAACCACCCCATTCATCTTCTTCATCTGCGTCCCAGCCCCTGTTGGAATGGTGATGCGCCGCCCCCTGTGGCCGGCGGGCCGCGGACTGGGCGCACACCGCGGCCCAAAGCTGCCGCAGCTTCCACCCGGGCGAGGCGGAGTGCTACACGCAGAATCCAGCAAAATGCTGTGTTAAACGTCTGTCCAACACTGCGGCGGGGCACGAGGAAGCGGCGCACCCGGTGGATGCGCCGCTCGGGCGTCGAGCCGGAACCGCGCCTTTGATTCAGGGCGTGGTGCCTGGCGTGCCGGTGGTGGCGGAGCCCGGCGCGCTGGACTGCGAGCTCCCCTGGCTGCCGGTGCTCCCCGGGCCGCCGACGCCGCCGTTGGTCCCGGTGTTGGGCACGCTGGTGGGGCCCACGTCGGTGGTGGACGTGCTGTCGCCGCCGGTGAGGGTGCTGCCGGTGCCGCCGACGACCGAGCCGGTGCCGGTGGTGCCCACGCCGCCGGCGGGCGCGTTCCCCGCATCGGGCGTGTCGCCGCCCGAGGCGCTGGTCTCGTTGTGCGCGTCGCCGCCGCACGCCGCGGTGGCGAGCAGCGCGGCGAGCGCAACGGCGGGTGCTGCGAAGCGTTTCTTTCTCATCGGGCTCCACGATCGCTCTGGTTGACTCCGTCTCCCCGGCGCTTCTGCTCCGCCGGACCGGCGGCGCCGTATTGCACGATGCGCTCCCATTGCTGCCACAGCCCGTCGACGGCGTCTCCGCTTACTCTCGTCTGCTGACTCCGCTGACTCTGCATGAACCATTGCCGTTGTCCGCCGTCCACATCCATCCGAAAACGGAAGCGGGCACCCGGCGTTGATGCCGGGTGCCCGCTCGACCGACCGGATCGAAGCGATGGCTACCGTGTCGCCGCCGCCGTTGCAGCCGGGGCGATCGCGGGCGGTTGCGGCGCCTTCAGGTGGCGGGCCAGGAACTCGTCGGTCACCTGGGCGATCAGGCGGTAGCTCTGCCAGTCGTACGCCGCGCCGTGGCGGCCGGGCGGGTACAGGCGGAAGTCCACGTCCTTGCCCAGCGCGGTGAGCCGGGTGAGGAACTGCATGGTGTTCTGCGGGTGGACGTTGTCGTCCATCAGCGAGTGGATCAGGAGCAGCCTGCCCCGCATCTTCTGGGCGTTCTCCAGCGGGCTCGCCGCCACGTAGCCGGCCAGGTTGTCGCCCAGCAGCCCCATGTAGCGCTCGGTGTAGATGGTGTCGTAGAAGCGCCAGTCGGTGACCGCCGAGTTCGCGACGCCGACGGGGAACAGCTCGGGATACAGGATCATCGCCATCAGCGTGGCGTAGCCGCCGTAGCTGGTGCCCATGATGGCCACCCGCCGCGCGTCCACGTACGGCAGCGTGGCCAGGTGGCGCGCCGTCTCCGCCATGTCGCGCGCCTCGTACTGCCCCAGGCGCCTGTAGACCACCTTCTGGAACTGCGAGCCGTAGTTCGCGGTGGCGCGGTTGTTCACGCCGATCACGATGTAGCCCTGCTGCGCCAGCCACTGGCCGTAGCCGCCCGAGTAGAACTCGTTGTACACCTGCTGGCTCCCCGGCCCGGCGTAGATGTCGAAGACCACCGGGTACTTCTTCGCCGGGTCGAAGGGGACCGGGCGGATCATCGACGCGTCGATGCGCACGCCGTCGCTGGTGGTGAACGAGAACGGCTCGGCGGGCGCGTATTCGTGCGCGGCCAGCCACTGGGTGGTGGCGGCGTTGGCCTCCATCGTCCGCAGCTTGCCGCGCTCGGTGCTCCACAGCTCCACCTGCCGCGGCTGGCGGGTGCTGCTGTAGCGGTCGATGAAGTACCGCCCGTTGGGCGCCATGTCGAAGCGGTGGTTCCCCGGCGCCGTGGTGATCCGCCGCTTGCCGCCGCCGTCGAACTTCACCGCGTGGAGGTGCCGCTCCAGCGGCGTGGCCTCGGTGCTCGAGTAGTAGATCGTCTCGCGCGCCGGGTCGATCCCCTCGATCCGCGTGGCGGTCCAGGGCCCGCGCGTGACCTGGTTGATCAGCCGCCCCGAGTAGTCGTAGCGGTAGACGTGCTGCCACCCGTCGCGATCCGAGATCCAGAAGAACTCGTCGCGCCCCTCGGGGAAGGTCATCATGTCCTCGATGCCGGCGTAGAAGTCGAACACGTCGATCCACGCGTCGCGCTTCTCCGTCATCACCAGCCGCCGGCCGCCCGTCTTCACGTCGAAGAAGACGAGGTTCATCTCCGTCTGCGCGCGGTTCAGCGTCATCATCGCCAGCGTGTCGCGCCGGCTGGTCCAGTAGATCCGGGGGATGTAGACCTCGCCGGCCAGGCCGGGGTCGAGCCAGATCTTGCGCCCGCTGCTCACGTCCACCACGCCGATGCGCACCTTCGGGTTCGAGTCGCCCACCAGCGGGTAGCGGATGCTGTCGTACTTCACGTGCCACCCCGACAGGTCGCTGATCTGCGTGATCGGCTCGGGCGACTCGTCCACCTGCCAGAAGGCGATGTGGCGCGAGTCGGGCGACCACTTCCACGCCTGCGCGAAGCCGAACTCCTCCTCGTAGACCCAGTCGAAGTGGCCGTTGTAGACGTGCCGGGTCGCGTCGTTCGTGAGCTGCTTCTCGGCGTTCGTGGCCAGGTTGCTCACGAAGATGTTGCCGTCGCGCACGAAGCCCAGCGTCTGCCCGTCCGGCGAGAGCTCGGCGGTGCGCGCGCCGCGCACGGCCGGGCGCATCGACCGGTCGGCGAGCGTGTAGATGTAGAAGTCGGCGATCCCCGAGCGGCGGTAGATCGGGCGGTAGTTGGACTGGAAGACCAGCCGCTTCGAGTCGCGCGTCCACTGGAAGCTCTCGTACTCGAACGGCGTGGTGGTGCCGGGGAAGGTGGTGCCCGCGGTGGTGAACAGCACCGTCTCGGCGCCGGTGGCGGGGTCGTACGCCTTGATCACCGGCTTGTTCTGCGCGTCCACGTCGATGAACGAGAAGCGCGCGCCGTCCTCGATCCAGTTCACGTTGCGCGGGCCCGAGCGCCCCTGCAGGATGCCGGCGGCCTGCAGCGCCTCGTCGCGGCTGGCGAAGCGCTGCTTCTGCTGCGCCTCCGCGAGCTGCGGCAGCACCGCCAGGGCGGCCACAAGAAGAAAGGTGGAGCGCGGTTTCAGGAGACGGTTCATCGGCCTGTGGGGATGATCGGGGTCCCGCGGGCGGCGCCGCTTTCCGTCGCGCGGAGGGCGGTGCCGGGGAAGACGGCCCAAGCTACGCGGGCGCATCCGGCGCGGCAACGCGCGCGGGGCGAACGGCGGACAATGTGGTACGAACTACACGTTCACCGGTTCGCCGGCTCTTTCCGCGGATGTCGTCGCGGACCGCTGAACCCGTCGCGCAGCCGATCCGGCGGAATCGCGGCGGAATGTTATATTCGTTCGCTTCGGCCGTAATCCCCCGTCACACATCCGTCCGGCCCGGCCCATGTTCGGCATCGCCTCGGTCACGCAGTCGCAGCTTCTCGACTACCTGCTCAACGTCGCCCCCGTGCGCCCGGTGTTCGTCTGGGGCGCGCCGGGGATCGGCAAGTCGTCGCTGGTGGAGCGCTTCGCCAGCGACGTGGGGCTTCCCTGCGTCTCCCTCCTCGGCAGCCAGCTCGCGCCCGAGGACCTGATCGGCGTCCCCGAGCTGAAGGACGGCCGGAGCCGCTTCGCCCCGCCCGAGAGCATCGCCCGCGACGAGCCGTACTGCCTCTTCCTGGACGAGCTGAACGCCAGCCGGCAGGAGGTGCAGAAGGCGTTCTACTCGCTGATCCACGAGCGGCGCATCGGCAGCTACACGCTCCCCGAGGGGTCGGTGGTGATCGGGGCGGGGAACCGCGCGCAGGACAACGCCATCGTCAAGCCGATGCCGTCGGCGCTGGTGAACCGCATGGTGCACGTGCAACTCCGCGTGGACCACCGCGACTGGCTGCAGTGGGCGTACGGCGCCGGCATCCACCCGTGGGTGACCGAGTACGTGGAGCACCGCCCCGACCACCTGTGGAGCGCGCCGCCGCCCACCGAGCAGCCGTTCTCCACCCCCCGCTCGTGGCACATGCTCAGCGACGCGCTGAAGCAGTTCGGCCCGGAGGTGGGCGACGAGTGGATCGCGGTGAACGCCATGGCCTGCCTCACCCCCGAGCATGCGGCGCGCTTCAAGGGCTTCGTGCGCACGGTGCGCAACCGCTACGGCGTGGAGGCGCTGCTGAAGGGCGACCTGCGCTGGCCGCGCGAGCCGGGCGAGCTGGACGTGCTCTTCTTCCTGGCCGAGAGCTTCCGCGCCCGCGTGGTGAAGGAGCTCCCGTCCGACCCGGCGAGCGTGAGCGACGACGTGCGGCGGCTGGCGCACCAGGCCAAGCGGCTGATCCGCGAGCTGGCGGCGCTCAACTTCGAGATCGCTCAGAAGGTGATGCTGAACGAGGAGGGGCAGGAGCCCTGGCCCGCCTGGTTCCAGGCCGAGGTGGTGCGCGACCTGCCGCGGCTGGCCGCGGCCGCCGGCGATGGCGCGTAGGCGCACGTCTGGCTCCGGCTCGGCCCAGCCCGACCCGGCCCGCGCGGCGTGGGAGGCGGGGATCGCGATGGTCCTTGCCCACCCGCTCTTCTCGCCGATCGCGCGCCGAGTCCACTTCTCGCGCCTCCCCGACGACGACTTTCCGGACGACGGGTGGGCGCGCGTGCACGAGAGCGGGCAGGTGGACTTCCACCCCCGCCGCCGCGGCGCGCCCGAGGAGTGGGCGTACGTGGCGGCGCACGGGCTCCTGCACCTGGCGTTCGGCCACTTCCGCCCCGAGCGGATGGGCGGCTCGTGGCGCGAGTGGAACGCCGCGTGTGACTGCTTCGTGGCGCGCTTCCTGGCCGACCTGCGCTTCGGCCGCGCGCCGGCGGAGGTGGTGCCCCTGCCGCAGCCCGGCGCGCGCACGGAGGACGAGCTCTTCGAGCGCTTCGTGGAGTCCGGCATCCCGCCGGCGCTCGCCCGCAGCGGCACCGCCGGCGACCGCGCGGGCGACATGATCCCCCTCACCACGAGCCCGGCCAGGCGCGGCCTGTGGGGCGCGTGGCGGCGCGACACGTGGGAGGAGCTGTTCGCCCGCGGCCTGCAGCAGGCCGTGCGCGGCGCGGTGACGGTGGCCGCCGGCCGGCAGCAGACCCTGGGTGGCGAGGAGACGCCGGCCTCGCCCGCGGCGCTGGCGCGCGAGTGGTTCATCCACAGCTACCCGCTTTTGGGCGCCGTGGCGGCCGCCTTCACGCTGGTGGAAGACGCGGAGGTCTGCCGCGGGATGGACATCCAGATCGCGGCGATCGACGCCTCGGCCGGCGAGATCTACGTGAACCCGCACGCCGGGCTGGGCGAGGAGGAGGCGCGCTTCGTGGTGGCGCACGAGCTGTTGCACGCCGGGCTGCGCCATCACGCGCGGGCCCACGGGCGCGAGCCGTACCTGTGGAACGTGGCGTGTGACTACGTGATCAACGGCTGGCTGGTGGAGATGGGGGTGGGCCAGCTCCCGCGGATGGGCGTGCTGCTGGACCCCACCCTCAAGGGGATGAGCGCCGAGGAGATCTACGACCTGATCGCCCGCGACCTGCGCCGCTTCCGCAAGCTGGCCACGCTGCGCGGCACGGGCCTGGGCGACATCCTGGGCACCGGCGACGGCTGGTGGGCGCGCGGCGACGGCGTGCGGCTGGACGAGCTTTACCGCGGCGCGCTCACGCAGGGGCTGCACTACCACCGCGAGCGCGGCCGCGGCCTCCTGCCGGCGGGGCTGGAGGAGGAGATCCGCGCGCTTAACATGCCGCCGATCCCCTGGGAGGTGGACCTGGCCCGCTGGTTCGACGAGCACTTCGCCCCGGTGGAGGCGCGCCGCACCTACGCCCGCATGAGCCGCCGCCAGTCCGCCACGCCCCACATCCCGCGGCCCGCCTGGGTGATCGAGCCCGAGGAGCTGGAGCACCGCACCTTCGGCGTGGTGCTCGACACCTCGGGCTCGATGGACCGCGAGCTCCTGGCGAAGGCGCTGGGCACCATCGCCAGCTACGCCATCGCGCGCGACGTGCCCGCGGCGCGCCTGGTGTTCTGCGACGCGGCCGCGTACGACGTGGGGTACGTGGCGCCGGAAGAGATGCTCGGGCGCGTGCGGGTGCGCGGCCGGGGCGGCACCGTGCTGCAGCCGGGGGTGGACCTGCTGGAGGAAGCGCCCGACTTTCCGGACGACGGTCCCATCCTGCTGATCACCGACGGCTGGTGCGACCGCGTGCAGGTGCGCCGCGAGCACGCCTTCGTCCTCCCCTACGGCGCCAGCCTCCCCTTCGTCCCCAAGGGCAAGGTCTTCCGCGTCCGCTGAAGCATCGAAACCGACTAACTTGATTCTACGAACACATTCGGTATATATTTGGTTAACCTCGAATCGCGAAGATCATGGCATCGAAGACCTACACGCCGCTGCAGATCGCGAACTGGTTTCTTGCGAACATCGGGCGGGAAGCCGGTGATCTGATCACCCACCTCAAGCTCCAGAAGCTGGTCTATTACGCGCAGGCGTGGTCGCTTGTGGGACGCGGCCAACCGTTGTTCGAAGAGGATTTCCAAGCGTGGGCCCATGGTCCCGTGGCCCCGAGCCTGTTCCGCGCCTTTCGCGACTACGGCATGGCCCCCATTCCCGCCCCGGCCTCGGTGCCGCGGCTGGACGAAGAAACAGTCGAACTGCTTACCGAGGTGCTCGACGTGTATGGCGAGCATTCGGCGAAGAAGCTGGAACAGCTTACCCACCGCGAACTGCCGTGGAGGGAGGCCCGGGGTGACCTTCCGGACGAAGCGCGCTCGGACAGCGTGATCACGAAGGCAGCCATGCAGCGCTACTACACCGACCTCTCCCGGAAGCTGAACGCGAACTGAATGGCCAAACCGGGTAAGCGTTCGTTCATCCCCCGTGCTGCGGCGGATGGGTCCGAGGGTGGCAACCGGAAGTACCTTTCGAATGTCGAGCAAGAGTTGCTGGGCCTGCGAGAGGACCACCCGGATCGTGAAACGGCGTACGTCGCGCTCAAGTACTATCAGTCGTCACATGAGTGCTTCTCCGAGTGGAGCAGGGAAGAGTTGAAGGCGTTCAGCGCCTTCTGCAGGAAGGTGGCGGAGCGTACCTGGGAACAGATCAAGCAGAGCGGCGGTGCCGGAAACAAAGCGGGTCTCGGCTACACGTCGCACAGGGACCGGAAAAAGCTCCCTAACAACGGCCTGCGGCACCTGATCAGCCCAGAGGTTGAGTTTGCGGAAATGCGGGTAAGCCAGCGCGCGAGAGTCCATGGCTTCCGTATGAAGGCGACCTTCTTCCTGGTGTGGCTCGACAAGGATCATCAGATCTACGCCGAGTGAACGATAGGCCAAGCGAGTAGCCGTGGCCCTGCGATCCACTCGCAGGGCCACGCTGTCATTCTCCCGCTCAGGTCCAGGTCGCGGGCCAGGTCGTCAATTTGGATCCGTGGCACTTGGCAGGATGCCGTCGAGCTCCGCCAGATCCTCGGCGGACAGCCGCCACCCCGCGGCGCCCGCGTTCCCGTTCACCTGCTCCGGCTTGGTCGCGCCGGCGATGACGGAGACGACGGCGGGGCGGCTGAGGAGCCAGCTGAACGCCAGCTCCAGCAGCGTGTGGCCGCGCGCCTCGCTGAACGCGATCAGCCGCTCCACCAGCTCCAGGTTCCGCTGCGAGCGCGTGCTGGCGAAGCGATCCTCGGCGAGCCGCGAGCCCGGCGGCACCGGCTGGCCGCGGCGGTACTTGCCCGTGAGCAGCCCGCTCGCCAGCGGAAAGTAGGGGATGAAGGCGATGCCCAGCCGCTCGCACTCGTCCAGCACGCCCTGCTCGGGCTCGCGGTGGACCATGCTGTACTCGTTCTGCACGCTCACGAAGCGCGCGCCGCCGGGCCGCACCGCCGCCTCCGCTTCCCGGAGCTGCCCGGGCGAGAAGTTGGAGCAGCCGATCTCGCGTACCTTCCCCGCCCGCACCAGCTCGTCCAGCGCGCCGAGCGTGTCGGCGATCGGCACGGTGGCGTCGGGCGTGTGGAGCTGGTAGAGGTCGATGTAGTCGGTCTCCAGCCGGCGAAGGCTGTCGTCGCAGGCCTGGCGGACGTACTCGGGGCGGGCGCCCCGGCGCTGCTCGTCCACCTTCATCCCGAACTTGGTGGCCAGCACCACGCGGTCGCGCCGGCCGCGCAGCGCGCGCCCCAGGAACACCTCGCTCTGCGTCTTCCCGTAGGTGTCGGCGGTGTCGAGGAAGTTGATCTCCGCGTCGAGCGCCGCGTCCACCACCGACGCGGTCTGCCCCGCATCCAGCCGCCCGCCGAAGTTGTTGCACCCCAGCCCCACCACCGACACGTCCAGCCCGCCGATCCGCCTCGTCTCCATCATTCCCCCCATCCGGTTCAGTCGCTCGCCAAAGAGAAGAAGCCCGGCGCAGCCGCAATCGCCACGCCGGGACAAGCTTCACCGTCCGCTCCACGCTGGATTCACCCCACACGCCGGGACTCGGGCCGCTTCGTGCCTCCGGCGGAGGGAGGCGTCGGCTCAGGGCGAACCTTCCGCGGCCGGCCGCCTTTCTTGCCGTTCTCGCGCGATGCCGCCGCCTTCGCCTCGCTCTGCACCTGCCCGCCGAGGCGCCCGAGCTCGCGCATCCACGCCTTCGTCCCGAAGACACCCGCGAGCAGCCCTGGAACCCACAGGTCCACGTTGAGCTCCTCCCACACCAGCCCCGAGCCGCCGGGCAAAACCTCGACGGCGGCGAGCTGGTCGTCGGTCGCATCCTGCAGCCCCTGGCCAACGTGCGCCGGGAACGCGAAGAGGCATCCGTTCGTCAGCTCGATGACGATTCGGCGCGTCTCTCGATCGTAGCGCGCGGTGCGAGCCCTCGGCTGCGCGTCGGCAGCCGCGGTGGCCGCGGGAAGCTGGGCAAGGATCTCCGCATCCGTCGGAAGCCTTTTAGCCATGAATCTTTCTCCACTCCTTCAGGAGCATCTCTTCGTTGGCGAGCACCACCACGACCGCGCGGTTGATCTCCCGCACCCCCACGCCTCTTCTTTCGCGAACCTCGAGACTTCCGAGCTCCACCACCACTTCGCCGGCCGTGCAGAAACAGTGAACGTGGGGCGGTGAGTGGTCGTTCGTCCAGATGACGATCCGGAATCCATCCTCCCGATGTACCGTTGGCATGAATTATACCTGACGCTTGGGTTTTTGGCAACCCTCGTGGACCCCGGAATCGATAGAGCCTTCCTGTCGTTCGGCGGGTTCAGCTCAGCTCGTCCAGCCGCCGCAGCGCCGGCGTCTTCCACGCCGTGACGCCCACGACGCCCAGCGTGATGAGGCCGCCGAAGAGGACGGAGTTTACGACACCGAAGAGCCTTGCCGCAACCCCGCTCTCGAACGAACCGATCTCGTTGGACGAGCCGATGAAGATCTGGTTCACGGCCGAGACGCGGCCCAGCATCTCGGGCGGGGTGCGCACGGTGAGGAGGGTGGAGCGGATGACGACGCTCACGTTGTCGACCATCCCGCTGATGGCCAGCAGTGCCAGCGACAGCCAGAACGAGCGCGAGAGCG
This sequence comes from Longimicrobium sp., assembly GCA_035630095.1. GTDB lineage: Bacteria > Gemmatimonadota > Gemmatimonadetes > Longimicrobiales > Longimicrobiaceae > Longimicrobium. Next base: position 8,735 of record DASQLJ010000296.1, on the reverse strand, counting down.
CGAAGAAGACCCAGCACAGCCCGAACGCCGCCACGCACAGGAACAGCGTCCGCCCCGCGCGCCGCAGCGTGCGGTGCGCGAGGACCACCGACATCAGCACCGCGCCCACGGCGGGCGCGGCGCGCAGCACGCCCAGCCCCTGCGGCCCCACGTGCAGGATGTCCGACGCGAAGATGGGGAGCAGCGCCGGCGCGCCGCCGAACAGCACCGAGAACAGGTCCAGCACCTGCGCCCCCAGCAGCTCCTTCTGCGTGAACAGGAAGCGGATCCCCACCGTCAGGTTCTCGCCGATGCCCGCGACGGCGCGCTTCACCGGCACCGCGGTGTAGGCGATGCGCGCGAACAGCACCAGCCCCAGCGCGCACAGCACAAGCTCCACGATGTACGCCAGCCTGGGCCCCGAGAACCCGTACAGCACGCCCCCCAGCGCGGGGCCTACGACGGCGCCGAACTGCCACACCGAGGTTCGCCAGGCGATGGCGTTGGGCAGCACCTCGCGCGGCACGATCTCGGCGCCCATCGCCGTGCGCGCGGGCTGTATGAAGCTGCGCGCGAGGCCGCTCAGGAACACGATCGCGTAGATCGGCCACACGCGGCCGCCGGCCAGCATCTCCGGCTTCAGCGTGAACGCCAGCAGCAGCGCGGCCGACACCGTCTGCACAGTGATCGCCGCCAGCGCCAGGCGCTTGCGGTTGTACAGGTCGGCCACGTGCCCCGCGTACAGCGCCGCGCCGATGAACGGCAGCGCCTCGGCCAGCCCCACCATCCCCAGCGACAGCGGGTCCTTGGTGATCTCGTAGACCTGCCACGCGACCACGGTGGCCTGGATCATGGTTCCCAGCGTCATCGCCACCAGGCTGGCCACGTACCAGCGGAACGTGGGGATGCGCAGCGAGACGTAGGGATCGTGCGTGTCGGCCATCGGGCGGCGGCTGTCGGGGTGCGGGGAAGCCGCGGATGGTAGCGGTTGGTGCCGCGCCGGGCAACGACGCGTCCGGGAAGGTTTACGGCGGGTTCGGGCGTGTTCGGCGCCGAGGCGCCGAACCGGGCTGCGCGCTGCGTAGGGCACGATACCGCCGTGCCCAACGCAGCCGGGCCGCCGCCGCCACGATACAGCCGTGTCGGCGCCGTCCCGGCCCTCCGGGCGCGCATCCCTCACGCGTCGGCGCTCGGCCTGTCAACATCCGAGACGTAAACACCCGGCCTTTGGCCAGCGTGATCGGACGACGACAGCCCCCGGCAGACACGCGTCCGCCGGGGCTGTCCACGGTCGAGCCCGGTGCTACGGCCGCTCGGGTCCGCTCCCCGCGCCGGTGCGGCGGATGGCGTCGGCGATCTCGTCCATGTCGGCGTCGGTCAGCTCGAGCGACGCGGCGGGGATCCAGCCGTCCACCTGCTCGGGGGTGCGGGCGCCCACGATCGCGGCGGTCGAGCCCGGCCACGTCAGCGTCCACGCCACCGCCACGGCGGCAACGGAGGTGCCGTGGCGCTCGGCCACGGGCTTCAGCGCGTCCGCCAGCCCCAGGTTGCGCTCAAGCCCCTCGCCGGTGAAGTCGGCATTGCGCGAGCGCCAGTCGTCGTCCGTCAGCTTCGCGGCGCGCTCGCGGGTGAAGGCGCCGGTGAGCAGCCCCGACTGCATGGGGCTGTAGACGATGGTGCCCGTCCCGTGCTCGCCGCACCAGCGCAGCTCGGTGGCCGCCTCGCGGTTGATCGCCGAGAACGGCGGCTGCAGCGTGTCCACGTGCCCGATCCGCTCAGCCGCCTCGAGCTGCGCAACGGAGTGGTTCGACAGGCCGATGGCGCGCGCCTTCCCCTGCGCCTTCAGCTCCAGCAGCGCGCCCCAGTACTCCTCCAGCGGCGTCCCGTCCTCGGCGGGCCAGTGCATCTGGTACAGGTCGATCGTCTCCACCCCCAGCCGCCGCAGCGACGCCTCGCACTCGCGGCGGATGCTGGCCGGGTCGCCCACGCGCCGGGGCGGCGCCTCGCGGTCGTTCTCGTCCCACGCGAGCCCGCACTTGGTGAACACCAACGGCCGCTCCGTCGCGGGGACGTCGCGCAGCGCCCGCGCCACCACCTCTTCCGAGTGGCCCAACCCGTACACGGCGGCGGTGTCGATCCAGTTCACCCCGCGCCGCACCGCGTGGCGGATGGCGCGGATCGAATCGTCGTCGTCCTGCGTCCCCCACCCGAACGCCCACCCCGCGCCGCCGATCGCCCACGCGCCGAACCCCACGCGCGTCACCTCCATCCCCGTGCGTCCCAGCGCCCGCCGCGGCAGCGCTCCACCGCCACCCGTCATCTCACCCATCCCCATCCCCATGTCTTCGAGGTGTTTTTCGTCCGGACAGTTCCCCATCCCCCTTCGGTCGCCGATTCGGCCTGCGCAAGCCCCACGCCCTCTCGTGGCGCACGGATGATGGCGCGGGCCTCGTTGCCGTCGCGATCGTCCGGCGGCGCGCCCCATGCGTGGGGAGATGCGGGCAGCCGGCCGCCGCGGATGCGTGATGCACCTCACACGCCGCGGCGCGAACCCCGGGTCTCCGCCGTGTCCACGCACCCGACCTCCGGCCGGGTGCGGGAAAACTGCGCTAAGCTGTTGCTGGTATGGTGTTTGCATGCCCATTCCTCACCTGGTGATTCGCCCGCGAGGTGCACATGGCGCTGAGAGAGTTCAGGGACGCAGAGGGGACCGAGTGGCTGGTGTGGGACGTACCGCCCGCGCGCGAGTATTCGCAGCCGCGCTCCGAGGGCGAGCGGCGGGTGAGCGCCACGCCCGGGTACCGCCCCGAGCGCCGCGTGCTGCGCGACCGCCGCCGGATGAGGACCGGCCCCGGCCTGGAGCAGGGGTGGGTGTGCTTCCAGTCGCCCGGGCAGAAGCGGCGCCTGGCACCGCCACCGCCGGGGTGGCAGACCGCGCCGGAGGACGCGCTGGAGACGTTCTGCAACGCCGCGGCGCCCGCCCCCAATCCAGGCTGACGCTGTCCCATGCCACTCCGCACCTTCCGTAGCTCGCAGGGGGACGAGTGGCGCGTGTGGAACGTGGTTCCGGGCCACCGGGGCGAGGAAGAACGCCGGGCAGGCTACGACCGCCGCAGCCCCGACCCGGTGCTGCTGTACCGCGGCCCCGAGCGCCGCGCGCAGGAGGAGCGCCGCAGCCGGCGCCCGGAACTGCCGCAGTCCGGCTGGCTGGTGTTCGAAAGCGGCTCCGAGCGCCGGCGGCTGATGCCGATCCCCCCCGGATGGGAGATCCGCAGCGAGGCCGACCTCGAGCGCCTCTGCGGCCGCGCCAAGCCCGTCGCCCCGTCGTCGGACGCCGACGCCGAGGCCGACGGGGAGCCGCCGCCGGCGTGACACTGCCGCCGGACTGATCCGACATCGACGAACAACGCCAGAGGCACCCGGGGATTCTCGCACGACACGAGGTCCCGGGTGCCTCTGGTTTTCCGCGTCCGCCGATCGCGACTCGCCGTGGCGGAATCCGGCAGCACGCTCCGCCGCGGCGCGGTTTTTCGGGATTCCTCCGTCCGCGGCCGATCCGGCCTCCATCGCCAGAACCGCAACGGGGTGCCGTTCGGCTCGGATGCGGCGTACGAGTGGCGCAAATTATTCGATTCCGATGCATCAGCATTGCGCATTCGCGCGTGCGGCCCATTATGAGTGTTGGAGGCGTGTCCAGCCCCCGCCGACCGATGACCCGGATTCTGCCCCGCGTCCCCGTCACGCTCCCCCCTCTTCCCCAACCCACGCGTGCGCCGTCCCGGTGCGCGCGTCCCGAGATCCCGGTCCATTTCGGCTCCACCGCAGTCGCCCCATCCCGGCAGTTCGACCATCACGTCTTGAATGAGGAGGGTTCATGCCGTACACGCGTTCATTGCGACGCGCCCGCTGGCCGGGTGCGCTGCTCGCCCTCGCCGTGCTCGTGGCCTGCGGCGACACCGGCGGCGGGGGAGGCGGCGCAGGGCAGGCCGACACCGCCGCCGCGGCCGCCGACACGTCCGCCGGGGCCGACAGCACCGCGTCGGTCGCGTTCCGCAACTCCGTCACCGGCGTCGACTCGGGCTGGACCGGGCCGGTGTTCGCGCTCAGCCACGCCTACCCCGACACCTTCGACGCCTGCACCCCGGCCACCTGCCCCTGGCTCTCGGTGCAGGTGGACACCGGCAGCGCCTCGTGGGCCTCGTGGAGCACGTACCTCGAGACCGCGCTCGCGTACCTGGTGCAGGGCCAGACGCCCACGCTGAACGACAGCACCGGCTGGCAGACCACGGTGAACGGCGCCACGCGCTGGTTCCACGTGCCCTGGATGGCGTACGACGACGAGCACGGCCGCGAGTTCATCCACGGCACCACCAACGAGCGTACGGCCGGCATCAGCGCCTTCGACCTGCGCTCCGGCCTGCGCGCCGGGCCGGCCGCCGCGGCCGCCGCGGCACGGCATACGCCGACCGTGCTGGTGGGGCGCAACTCGCTCCCCGGCGTCCGCGGCACCACCAACGCCGACACGCTGTTCGAGACCTGGTCGGTGGGGATGTACAACGTTCCCGGCGGCTACACGGTGGGGAAGGCGGTGCCCGGCAGCGGCGTGCCGCAGGCCGGCGGGCCCGGCAACCTGGCGCTGCCGGTGCGCTTTCCCCTGGGCACGATGGTGGTGAAGCTCCTGTTCACCAGCGCCACCGCCCGCAGCGTGCCCTACCTGATCAACTCGCCGCAGTGGACCGTGGACCGGCACGTCCAGCTCCCCAACGGCCAGTTCGACAGCGTCCAGCGCGCCCCGGCGCCGGTGCACCTGGTGCAGATGGACGTGGCGGTGCGCGACGACCGCTCGCCGATCGGCTGGGTGTACGGCACCTACGCCTACGACGGCAGGCGGCCCGGCGCGGCCTGGTGGCAGCGCATGGCCCCGGTGGGCGTGCAGTGGGGGAGCGACCCGCTCACCTGGCCCGCGGTGGACAGCGCGCAGAGCAGGCCGCTCACGCAGTCGGCCATCGCCGGCGCCAGGAACCAGCACCTGGGGTGCGCCGGCCGCCTGGCCGGCCCGGTGGACAACCCCAAGTCGTCGTGCACCTCGTGCCACGGCGGCGCGTACGTTCCCTCGCCGGTGGGCACCGTCTCCACCTCCAGCAACTCGGTGCCGATCTTCGGCTACGCCACGCAGTGCGCCACCGTGAGCCCGCAGAACAGCGCGTACTTCAGCAACGTGGCGTATCCGGCCCAGTACCCGGCGTGGCCCGGCGTGAGCGGCCAGCAGATCAACCTCGACACCTCGCTGCAGCTCCAGGTGGCCTACAAGCAGTACGCGAACTTCCTGAGCACCGCGGGGCCGGCGGCGCAGCCGTAACGCCCCGGTCGGTAGATGGTGAACGCGCGAAGGGCGCCCCCCGGCCGGGGGGCGCCCTTCGCGTCGTGAGCGTCGGACTGCACGCGAGTCTCAACCGTCGGCGACGCTACGCCATCCGCAGCCACCGGCCCAGCTCCGCCAGCGACGGCTTCTTGCCGGTGCTCAGGATCCCCACGCGGTAGATCTTCCCCGCGATCCAGGCCACGGCCAGCACCGTCACCGTCATCAGCGCGAGGGAGGCGACGATCTGCAGCGGCGGCACCGGGGTGGAGGCCAGGCGCATCGCCATCGCCACCGGCGCGGTGAACGGGATCATCCCCAGCGTGGTGGCCACCGGCCCCAGCGGGTCGGCGACGATGCGGAAGACCAGCGCGACCGGCACCAGCAGCGGCACCAGCACCAGCATCTGGAACTGCTGCGCCTCCTGCTCGCTGTTCACCGCCGCCCCCAGCGCCGCGTACATCGCCGAGTAGAGGAGGAAGCCCAGGATGAAGAAGCCCAGCACCGCGGCCAGCGTGCCCGGCGGCACGTTCACCACGTCCATCGCGCCGGCGGGGAGGCCGAAGCGCTTGGTGAGCGTGTCGGAGCGCCAGACGGCGATGCCGATGATCGCGCCCCAGATCGCCACCTGCAGGAGCGCCACGGCGCCCACGCCGATGATCTTGCCGAGCATCAGGTGGCTCGCCTTCATCGAGCTGACGATCACCTCGGAGATCTTGTTGGTCTTCTCCTCCAGCACGCTTCTCAAGACGTTCATCCCGTACAGCAGGATCATGAAGTACACCAGGAACCCCGCCACGTAGGCCAGGATGAAGGCCGACGCGGCGCTCCCGCCCTCCTCGCCCTTGTCGGTGATCCGCGCGGTCCCCACCTCCACCCGCTTCACCAGCGCCGCCACGCGCGACGCGTCGAGCCCCGCGGCCTGCAGGCGGGCGGCCTGCACCGACTGCGTGGTGGCGCGCTGCACGGCCGAGAGCACGGCGAAGTTGGCCACGTTGCGCGCGCGGTACTCCGCCTTGCTCGTCTGCACGACGTCGGGCGGAAGGTAGAGGTAGCCGTCGATCTCCTTCTGCTGCACGCGCCGGATCAGCCCGGCCTTCACCTGCTCCAGCGGCGCGGCCACGCGCTCCACCGTGAAGGTCACCGCCTCCTTGTCCACCGGGCCGGGCTGGGGGGCGGTGAGCACCTGCACCAGCGTGGCGCCCACGCCGGCCGGGGCCTGGTCCACCACCACCAGGTGCCGCGTGCCGCCGCCCGCGCCGACGCGCGCGGGGATGATCCACATCGCCGCCATGAACACGGGGAAGAGCAGTGTGCCCAGCAGGAAGCTCTTGCTCTGCACGCGCTCCAGGAACTCGCGCCGGAATACGGTCATCACCTCAGACATGGGCCACCTCCGGGCGGCGATTGGGCGTCACCGCGCCGTTCACGCGGTCGATGAAGATCTCGTGCAGGCTCTTCTGCTCGCGCTGGAAGCGCACCACCGGCACGTCCAGCCCGGCCAGCGCCTGCATCAGCGCGCGCGGGTCGCCGCCATCGTGCATGTCGATGCGCCACCCCTCGCCCTGCGGCGCCACGGGGCCGAAGCGCGTCTCGCCGCGCATGAAGCGCGCGGCCTGCTCGCTGGGGGCGTCGAACTCCACGTACCAGCGGTTCCCCATGTTCTCGCGGCGCACGTCGCGGAGCCGCCCGTCCAGCACCTTGCGCCCCTGCGCGATGATGCAGACGTGCTCGCAGAGCTGCTCGGCCTGCTCCATGTTGTGCGTGCTGAAGATCACCGTCTTCCCCTGGTCGCGCGCGCCCAGCATGGTGTCGCGCAGCACCTCCTGGTTCACGGGGTCGAGCCCGCTCTGCGGCTCGTCCAGGATCAGCAGCTCGGGCTCGTGCACCACGGTGGCGATGAACTGCACCTTCTGCTGCATCCCCTTGCTGAGCGTCTCCACCTTGGCCTGCTTCCAGTCGCCCAGCCCCATCCGCTCCAGCCACTGCTCGGCGCGGGCGCGCGCCACCTTGCGGTTCACCCCTTTCAGCTCGGCGAAGAAGACGATCACGTCCGTCACCTTCATCTTGCGGTACACGCCGCGCTCCTCGGGGAGGAAGCCCACGCGGCGCAGCACGGCGCGGTCGGCGGCCGGGTCGGCGCCCAGGAGGGAGATGCGGCCCGAGTCGCGGGCCAGGATGTTCATCACCATGCGCAGGGTGGTGGACTTGCCCGCGCCGTTGGGGCCCAGGATGCCGTAGATGGTGCCGCGCGGCACCGCCAGGCTCAGGTCGTCCACCGCCGTGTGGCCGGAGTATCGCTTGGAGACTCCGTCCAGGGTCAGTGCGTCGTTCATGCGTGCTCTGCGATGAGAGGGTCCGCCGGTCGGACCGGCGGGGCGCCCACCCTCGGGCGCCGGTGAAGGATACGGGGTCGGTGCGCGGGTAGATTCAGTCGTTTCCGCGAGACGCGGCTTCCGCGTCGCGAGGCGCGCGTTCGAGGGAGCGAACGCGCGGCGGGCGGGGTGCGACGTGGCGCCGGGGGTGACGGGAAGATCGCGGAGAATCGCCGGTTCCGGTAGCCCGCCGCAAACATTTGTCGTCACCCGCCGGCGCCGTCCGGGCCCGGGTCGAAGATCGCCTCGATGGCGAGGGCGAAGGTGGCGGCGATGCGGAAGGCCAGCGGGAGCGACGGGTCGTACTTCTCCGTCTCGATGGCGTTCACCGTCTGCCGCGACACGCCCAGGCGCGCGGCCAGGTCGCCCTGGCTCCAGCCGCGCTCCGCCCGCAGCACGCGCAGGCGGTTCTTCACCGGTAGCGCCGCTGGGCCCACGCGTACGCCGACACGTAGAACAGCGCCATCCCCTCCCACGCGTGCTCCCACTCGAAGCTCGTGACGATCCCGGCGTTCTGCAGCCCCTCCATCGCGATCGCGACCAGGAAGGAGAGGACGAACGCCACCGCCACCGCCTCGAACACGATGCGGTGGTGCAGCTCGTCGAGCGCGCGGATCCAGTGCACGAAGGTCCACACCAGGAACGCGGAGGGCGGCACCGACATCAGCGACGCGGCCACGCGCAGCGCGCCCTCCGGCTCCATCCGCTTGAGCACGAACGACGAGCCGATGGCCGCCGCCGCCGTGAGCCCCGCGGCGAAGTAAGGGTGCACGTACCACCGCGTGGGAGGCGGGCCGCACGGCGTGGAGGTGTCCATGGGAGGCTTCGGATCTCGGGTTCCGACGGAACGGGCTGCGTCATCATGGTAAAGCGTGCTTGACTCGATGTCAAGGGTGCTTTACTTGCCGGATCTCTCCGGGTCGGCCTCCGGGGCTGCCGCGCGCATCGGCAGCGAACTTGCCCCAACCCGCGGCATGGCGACGAAGATCCATCAATCGGTGAAGAGCGAGCGGTCCGTGCGC
>DASQLJ010000295.1:0-16307 GCA_035630095.1 Longimicrobium sp. | reverse complement strand
TGGGGACGGAGGAAGCGGCCCGCGACGCGCGCTACGCCTTTCTCCGCCAGGCACGCGCGGAGGTCGGTGCCGACTGGATCGCCACCGCGCACCACGCGGACGACCAGGCCGAGACCGTGCTCTTCCGGCTGCTGCGGGGGACGGGGACCGCGGGGCTCGCGGGGATCCCGCCGGTGGACGCGGCGCGGGGGCTGGTGCGCCCGCTCCTGCCGTTCACCCGCGCCCGGATCCGCCGCTACGCCGCCGCGCACCGCCTGCGCTGGCGCGAGGATGCCTCCAACGCGGGGCTGGACCCGGCGCGCAACCGCATCCGCCACGAGATCCTCCCGCTGGTGGAGCGCACCGTGGCCCCCGGCGCCCGCGCCGCGCTGGCCCGCCTGGCCGAGGTCGCGCGCGACGACGAGGCCGCGTGGAACGCGCTGGCGGCGGGCGAGATGGAGGCGCTGGCAAGGGAGGAAGAGGGGGCGCTCGTCCTTGTTCGGGAACGGCTTACGGGTTATGATTCGACCGTGGCCGCACGCCTGCTGCGCGGCCTGCTGCGCCGATTCGGAGTCGTTCCCGACCGCGACGGAACCCGGTCGGCGCTCCGGTTTATCGGCAGGGCGCCCAGCGGCCGCGAGCTGAGGCTGGCGGGCGGCATCCGCATCCGCACCGAGTTCGGCGAGGCGCGCATCGAGCGCGACCCCGGCCCGGTGCCCCCCGACGCCCCCCTGGCGATCACGCCCGGGCGCGGCGAAGGGGTCTGCCGCATCGGCGGGCGCGAGCGGCGGGTGGCGTGGCGGCCGGCGGACGAGGCTCCGTCGACCGAGGGTGCCGAGAGCTTCGCGGTGGACGACGGCGCATGGCCGCTGCTGCTGCGCGGCTGGCTCCCGGGCGACCGGGTGCGCACGCCGGCCGGAACGCGCACGCTCAAGCGGCTCTTCAACGACCGCCGCGTGCCGCGCGGCAAACGGCGCCGCGTGCCGGTGCTGGCCGACGCGCACGGGCGCGTGCTGTGGGTGGCCGGGCTCCAGCGCGGCGCGCCTCCCCCCGCGCAGGGCATGCCGGGAGTGACCCTTGAGATCATCGATGCCTGATTCGCTACTGACGCTGGCCCGCACCGGGGGGCGCGAGCTCGCCCGGATCGTCTACGACGAGCCGACCATCGCCGCGCGCGTGGACGAGATGGGCCAGGAGATCGCCGACGCGTACGAGAACGGCGAGCCGCTGCTGGTGCTGGGGCTGCTCAAGGGCTCGTTCATCTTCCTGAGCGACCTGGTGCGCCACATCCCCCGGCCGCTGCACGTCGACTTCATCGTCGCCAGCAGCTACGGGAGCGGGACCACCACCAGCGGCCAGGTCAACCTCCTCTACGACCCCTCCATCTCGCTGGAGGGCAAGCACATCATCCTGGTCGAAGACATCGTGGACAGCGGCACCACGCTGTCGCGCCTGGTGCCCATGCTCGAGGAGCGGGGACCCAAGTCGCTGGAAATTTGTACTCTCTTGCACAAGCACATCGCGGCGAACCTGATCCGCGAGCCAAGGTGGATCGGGTTCGACGCGCCCAACGAGTTCCTGATCGGCTACGGTCTGGACCACTCCGAAGACTTCCGCAACCTGCCCTTCATCGGGAGCCTCTAGGCTTTCGGCGGGCGGGCTGCACCGGCGCGGGGCGGGGAACGCCCCGGCCCCTGCGCCAAGGAATGCATAACTGATGGCCGAAGCACCCAACGCCCCCAAGGGCCCGCGCCTGGGCCGCATCACCCGCACCGTCTCGTTCTGGGCGCTGCTGGTGGTGATGTCGATCCTGCTGGTGGAGATGACCAGCGGGGGGCAGCGCCAGGTGGAAGAGATCAGCTGGACCGAGCTGAGCCGCCAGATCAACCGCCGCAACATCGCGTCGGTGCAGATCGTGGGCGGCCAGGAAGGCCAGACCGCGCAGGGCGAGTTCCGCCAGGCGATCCAGGGCAAGGGCGGCGCCGCCGTGCAGCGCTTCCGCACGCGCCTGCCGATCGCCAACTCGCAGAAGCTGGTGGACCAGCTCGACGCCTCGGGCGCGGTGGTCACCGGCAAGAACGCCGGCGACGGCTGGCTCTCGTGGCTGAAGGCGCTCCTCCCCTGGCTGCTGATCCTGGCCTTCTGGATCTTCCTCTTCCGGCAGATGCAGTCGAGCGGGAACAAGGCGTTCCAGTTCGGGAAGAGCAAGGCCAAGCTCCTCTCGGGCGACACGCCCAAGGTCACCTTCGACGACGTGGCCGGCGCCGACGAGGCCAAGCAGGAGCTCCAGGAGATCGTGGAGTTCCTGAAGGACCCCAAGCGCTTCAGCCGCCTGGGCGGCCGCATCCCCAAGGGCGCGCTGCTGGTGGGCCCCCCGGGCACCGGCAAGACGCTGCTGGCCCGCGCCGTGGCGGGCGAGGCCGGGCGCCCGTTCTTCTCGATGTCGGGCTCCGACTTCGTGGAGATGTTCGTGGGCGTGGGCGCCAGCCGGGTGCGCGACCTGTTCGAGCAGGGTAAGGCGCACGCGCCGTGCATCATCTTCATCGACGAGATCGACGCCGTGGGCCGGCACCGCGGCGCCGGGCTGGGCGGCGGCCACGACGAGCGCGAGCAGACGCTGAACCAGCTCCTGGTGGAGATGGACGGCTTCGAGGGGAACGACGGGGTGATCCTGGTGGCCGCCACCAACCGCCCCGACGTGCTCGACCCCGCGCTGCTGCGCCCCGGCCGCTTCGACCGGCAGATCATCGTGGACTCGCCCGACGTGAAGGGGCGCGAGGGGATCCTGAAGGTGCACCTGAAGAAGGTGCCCACCTCGCAGGACGTGAGCGTGCCCGTGCTGGCCCGCAGCACGCCGGGGATGAGCGGCGCCGACCTGGCCAACCTGGTGAACGAAGGCGCGCTGCTGGCCGCCCGGCGCAACAAGGACCTGGTCTACATGACCGACCTGGAAGACGCCAAGGACAAGGTCATGCTGGGCGCCGAGCGCCGCTCGCTGGTGATGAAGGAGGAGGAGCGCCGCCTGACCGCCTACCACGAGGCGGGCCACGTGATCTGCGCGGTGAAGGTGGCCGGGAACGACCCGCTGCACAAAGTCACCATCATCCCCCGCGGCCGTACCCTGGGCGTGGCCTACACGCTCCCCGAGGACGACCGCGTGAGCATGACGCGCCAGCAGATCGAGGCGCGGCTGGTGATGGCGTACGGCGGCCGCGTGGCCGAGGAGCTGGTGTTCGGCCGCGAGCGGGTGACCACCGGCGCGCAGGGCGACATCCAGCAGGCCACCAGCATCGCGCGCAAGTACGTGACGCACTGGGGCCTCTCCGACGCGGTGGGCCCCGTCCTGGTGGCCGAGGCCGAGACCGAGGTGTTCCTGGGCCGCGACCTGGGCACCCGCCGGGGGATCAGCGAGAGCACGGCGCAGCTCGTGGACAGCGAGATCGCCCGCATCGTGACCGAGGCCTACGACCGCGCGACCGCGGTGCTCACCGAGCACCTGGACCTGCTGCACCGCGTGGCCGGCGCCCTCCTCGAGCGCGAGACGCTGACGCGCGAGGACGTGGAGATGATCGGCGAGGGGAAGGACCTGCCCCCGTTCCGCTCGGCGCAGCCGGTGCTCACCCCGCCCGAGATCCCCGAGCCGCTCCCCGCCGCCGCCAAGGACCGCGCGCCGGCCGGCCCGGTGGAGCTGAAGCCGCGGCTGGCGTAGGCTTCGGCCGGCAGGATGATGGATCGCACGAGTGGCGGATCGGCTGTTGCCGGTCCGCCACTTTCTTATTGTCGCCGACAGCAGACCCGTCCCTGATCACCGGGCGAGTGGCGGAACTGCCGTGTGGACGGTAGTTTCGCCCGATCCAAGGTCTCAGGCACGCGGAGACCCCTCGTGCTCCGTTCTCTCGTACCTCCGCACTCGATGCCGCTGGCCGTGGCGAACCTCGGGACGTGGCGCATTCGCGGGCGAACGCTCTCGCTGGAGCGGCCCGTGCTGGTCGGCGTGCTGAACGTGACGCCCGATTCGTTCAGCGACGGGGGCCGGTTCAAGGGCGCGGGGCCGGCCCTCGCGCGCGCCCGCCGGCTCGTGGCCGACGGCGCCCGCGTGCTCGACATCGGCGGCGAGTCCACGCGGCCGGGCTCCGCCGGCGTGTCGGTGGAGGAGGAGCTGGCGCGCGTCCTTCCCGTGCTCCGCGCGATCCGCGCGGAGCTGGACGTGCTGGTCTCGGTGGATACGCGCAAGGCCAACGTCGCGCGCGCCGTGTTGGCCGAGGGGGCCGACGTGATCAACGACGTCTCGGCGCTGGGCGACCCGGAGATGGCGGCGACCGTGGCCGACAGCGACGCCGCGCTGGTGCTGATGCACATGCGCGGCACGCCGGAGACGATGCAGTCGCTGGCGAGCTACGGGGACGTCGCGGCGGAGGTGGCCGGGGAGCTGGAGCCGCGCGTGGCGGCGGCGGTGGCGGTGGGGATCGAGGCGGAGCGGATCGTGGTGGACCCGGGGATCGGGTTCGCCAAGACGGCGGAGCAGAACCTGGAGCTGATCGCCCGCCTCGACGTGCTGGCCGAGCGGCTGGGGCGGCCGGTGCTGCTGGGGCCGTCGCGCAAGGCGTTCATCGGCGCGCTGCTGGGCGGCGCCCCGGCCGACGCGCGCGACGCGGGGACGGTGGGCGCGTGCGTGGCGGGGCTGGCGCGTGGCGCCCGCATCTTCCGCGTGCACGAGGTGCGCGCGGCGCGCGAGGCGCTGGAGGTGGCCGACGCGATCTTCCGCACGGAGGCGGCGTGGGGGCGCTGATCGACCGCATCGCCTTCCTGGCGCCGGGGTGGCGCGACGTGGTGGAGGTGCTCATCGTCGCCGCCGTCATCTACCGCATCCTGCTGGTGTTCGTGGGCACGCGGGCGATCCAGATGCTGCTGGGGTTCTTCTCCCTGGTGGGCGTCTACGTGGTGTCGCGCATCCTGGGGCTCACGCTGATCGAATACCTGCTGACCACGCTCTTCCAGTTCGGCGTGATCGCGGCGCTGATCGTGTTCCAGCCCGAGCTGCGCAGCGCGCTGGCCAGCCTGGGGCAGAACCGCGTCTTCCGCGGCTTCAGCCGCATGCAGGTGCGCGAGGTGGTGGAGGAGATCACCGAGGCGGTGGAAGACCTGTCGCGCGGGAAGGTGGGGGCCATCATCGCCATCGAGCGCGAGATCGGCCTGGGCGAGTACCTGGAGACCGGGACGCCGCTGCAGGCGCGGGTCTCCGCCCCGCTGCTGCAGAACATCTTCACCCCCTACTCGCTGCTGCACGACGGCGCCGCCGTCGTCCGCGGCGACGAGATCATCGCCGCCGGCGTCATCCTCCCGCTCACGCAGTTCCCGGTGACCGACCGCACCTTGGGCACGCGCCACCGCGCCGCGCTGGGCCTGTCGGAAGAGACCGACGCGCTGGTGATCGTGGTGAGCGAGGAGACCGGCATCGTGTCGGTGGCGCACCGCGGCCGCCTCCAGCGCGGCGTGAACCCCGCCGACCTGCAGCACATCCTCGAAGCCGGCGAGCTCCCCGGCGCGACCGACGGCGCCCCGCCGCTGGTCGTGACGACGGGCGGCACGACGACGCCGTCCGGCTGACCCGACACCCGCGCCACCGTGAAATGCGAAGAGGACCGCCGTCCCGGCGGTCCTCTTCGCTTGCCGCCGCTACAGCCGGTCGCGCCAGTAACCCGGCTCGCGACTGGTGTGGGCGAGCGCCACGATCTCGATGTCCTGATCCGTCGCACGGTACACGATGATGTACGGGTGCTTACGCAGGACCTTTTGTCGCACGCCGTCATCATCCGCCGAAGAACTTCGCGGAAAGGCGAGGATCGCATCGAGTGCCGCCCGGAAATCCTCCGCGAACCCCCGACCGCGTGGCGCACCCAGCGCCTTGTAGCGCGCGGCCACGCCCACGTACTCCGCCCGCCCCGCCGGATCGAACCAGAGGCGCATCAGCGGAGCAGGTCCTCGACCTCCTTGAGCACCTGATCACCCGGAATCAACTGCGTGACCCCGGAATCGATGTCGCGAATCCGGCGTCGGATCTCCTCGCTCCAGGCACGCTCCACCTCGGGCGCCATGTGGAGCGTGGCTACGAGGGCCTCTGCGATCCTCTCGCGATCGGGCCGGGGGAGGCTCGTTGCTTCGACTTCGATCTCGTCAGCGGTGCGTGCCATGGCTCACCGTCTCGAAAAACGCGGTTGAGTGGTGTCTCCATCCATTTTAACACCGCGCCGGGTGAATGGGTACCGGGCGGGCCCACCAGCAGCGCCCTCTCCAGCTTGCCGCACCCCGTGGCGGGGCTTACAATCCGTCGCCATGGAGAGCGACGGGATCGGGGCGCGGCTGGCGCGGGTACGGGAGCGGATCGAGGCGGCGCGCGAGCGGGCCGGGCGGGCCGGCGCGGTGACGCTGGTGGCGGTCACCAAGACCCATCCGGCCGAGACGGTGCGGGCCGCCATCGCCGCCGGCGTGGCCGACGTGGGCGAGAACCGGGTGCAGGAGCTGGAGGGGAAGGTCGCCGAGGTGGGGCGCGACGCCGTGCGCTGGCACCTGATCGGCCACCTGCAGCGCAACAAGGTGGGGAAGGCGCTCCCGCTCTTCGACCTGATCCACTCGCTCGACTCCGAGCGCCTGGCCCGGGCCCTCTCCGCCGAGGCGGTGAAGACCGGCGCCACCGTCCGCGTGCTGGTCGAGATCAACTCGGTGGGCGAGGAGAGCAAGGGCGGGTTCGACGCCGCCTCGGCGGTGGACGCCGTGGGCCGGCTGGCGGAGCTGCCGGGGCTTGAGCTGCTGGGGATGATGACGATGGCGCCGTACACCGACGACGTGTCGGTGGTGCGCCGCGCCTTCGCCACCACGCGGCGGGCGTGCGAGGACGCCGCGCGCCAGGTGCCCGGCTTCCGGGCCGAGCACCTGTCGATGGGGATGAGCAACGATTTCGAGATCGCCGTGGAGGAGGGGGCCACCCTGGTCCGCGTGGGATCGAGCATCTTCGGGGAGCGGGACGCGTGATCGACCTTACACCGCTGGACGTCCGCAAGAAGAAGGGCGATTTCCGCAAGGTGATGCGCGGCTACGACACCGAGGCGGTCGACAACTTCCTGGACGAGGTGGTCGCCCGGATGGAGGAGCTGGTGCGCGACCACCAGGCGCTCTCCGGCCGCGTCGGGCAGATGACCGACGCCATCGCCGACTACCGCGAGCGCGAGCGGGCGATGAACGACGCGCTGGTCAGCGCCCAGCAGCTCCGCGAGGGGATGCGCGAGCAGGCGCAGCGCGAGGCCGACCTGGTGCTGCGCGAGGCCCGCGCCGAGGGCGAGCGAATCATCGCCGACGCCAAGCGCCAGGTGACGTTCGCGCTGGAGGCGCTGCGGCGCGTGCAGGCGCAGCGCGTCCGCTTCCTGCGCCTCTTCCGCGCGCTGGTGGAGCGGCAGCTCAGCGAGCTGGAGCAGGAGGAGGAGCGCACCACCTCGCTCTCGCGGCTGGACGCCGAGGTCGACCGGGCCGAGGCCCTGGAGGAGGGCGGCTCGTGAGCACGGTGGAGACGATGCCGCTGGCACGGCAGATCGAAGAAGCCGTCGCCGCGATCCGCGGCCGCACCGCGGCCGAGCCCCGCGTCGGCGTCATCCTGGGCACCGGCCTGGGCGCGCTGGCCGAACGCATCGAGGTGGAGACGGCGATCCCCTACACCAAGATCGCGCACTTCCCCCTCTCCACCGTGGAGTCGCACACCGGCCGGCTGCTCTTCGGCACGCTGGGCGGCAGGCAGGTGGTGGCCATGCAGGGCCGCTTCCACCGCTACGAGGGGTACACGCTGCAGCAGGTGACCTTCCCCGTGCGGGTGATGCGGGCGCTGGGCGCCGACACGCTGATCGCCAGCAACGCGTGCGGGGGGATGAACCCGCTGTGGGCCCCCGGCGAGCTGATGCTGATCGCCGACCACATCAACCTGCTGGGCGAGAACCCGCTCACCGGCCCCAACGACGACGCGCTGGGCCCGCGCTTCCCCGACATGTCGCAGGTGTACGACCTGGGGCTGCAGCAGCTCGCGCGCGAGGTGGCGCTGGAGCTGAAGATCCCGCTGCGCAGCGGCGTGTACGTGGCCGTGGCCGGGCCCAACCTGGAGACGCGCGCCGAATACCGCATGCTGCGCACGCTGGGCGCCGACGTGGTGGGGATGAGCACGGTGCCCGAGGCGATCGTGGCGCGCCACGGCGGGATGCGGGTGATGGGCGTGTCCATCATCACCGACGCCTGCCTCCCCGATGCGCTGCAGGAGGCCGACATCACCACCATCATCGCCACCGCCAACCGCGCCGAGCCCAACCTGACGCGGCTGGTGGAGGGCGTGGTCGCGCGGATGTAGCTCCGCGCGCCGAACCGCGGTCCACCCTTGAAATCCACCGAGCCATGAAGCCGAGCTTCTTCCGCGCCGCGCTGGTCCTGGCGGCGCTCTCGCTGGCCGCCTGCGGCGGCGACGACGCGGGCCAGGGCGGCGACGACACCGCCACCCGCCCCGCCGGCGAGCAGCCCGCGCCCTCCGCGCAGCACCAGGCGGCGCCGCAGACCGGCCCCAACACGCCGCAGGGCAACAGCGCCGAGTTCGTGGAGCCGCCGGTGGAGAACCGCGACACCGTGCACCGCGCCGGCCCCGGGCAGACGTACGCGTCGTGCATGGCGAAGGCGCGCGGCGCGGGCGAGGGCGAGCGCGACATCCTGGAGCAGAGCTGCGCCCGCCTCCCCGACGCGCCCAAGCGGTAGCGCACTCGCGCCGCGACCGGAGACGCGGCGGACGCGGGATGCGTCCGTCCGATGTCTCCGGCCAGCGGCGCGGGTTGGGTTCCAGCCGTTTCGACCGCCGCCCCAGCGCCGCCCGACGCCCTTCATCATCCCCCCCATGATCCCCGCTCCGGAGCCGCGCGGCGCGTACGGCGAGCTGCAGCCCGGCCTGATCATCGCCACCATCCAGCGGCTGGAGCAGCGCATCGAGGAGCGCTTTCCCGGCGCCGGGCTGGGGCGCGTGGCCGCCGAGCTGTACCGCGTGGCCGCGCAGACCGAGGCCACCATCGACCGGCTGCGCCGCCCGATCTGGGCGCTGCGGATCGCGGCCGTGCTGGGGGTGGTGACGCTGCTGGGGTTCGCGCTGTGGCTGGGCTCGCTGCTGCTGCGGGCGGCGGTGGACCTGCGGAACCTCTCCGAGTTCCTGCAGGGCTTCGACGCGGGGCTGAACAACGTCGTCTTCCTCGCGATCTCCGTCTTCTTCCTGGTGACGATCGAGGAGCGGGTGAAGCGGCGCTGGGCGTTGCGCGCGCTGCACCGGCTGCGCAGCATCGTCCACATCGTGGACATGCACCAGCTCACCAAGGACCCGCAGCACGTTCTGGACGGCGCCCAGCCGGCGACGGCGTCCAGCCCGCGGCGCACGCTCAACCGGGTACAGCTCGCGCGGTACCTGGACTACTGCTCGGAACTGCTGTCGCTGGCCAGCAAGCTGGCCGCGCTGCACGTGCAGTACCTCAACGACCCCGTGGTGCTCGACGCCGTCAACGACATCGAGACGCTGGCCTCGGCCCTGTCCAACAAGATCTGGCAGAAGATCATGATCCTGGACACCGTCGTGCCGCAGGGCCCGCGCCCATCCAGCCGGCTATAGCGCACGTCCTCGGCGGACGCGGAGTCGGGGAGACTTCGGCGAGACTGGATTTTGGAGAAGAAAACGACCGAAGGGCGAGGGAACGTCTCCCTCGCCCTTCGTGTTTCCCGTCGAGACGGGTTGCTACGGCAGCGTGACGAACCGGCCGAGGAACTCGCGCGCGGAGTTCGTGTCGAGCCGGTAGTCCCACGTGGTCGCGCGGCAGTTGTAGTCGCCGGTGGTGACGGTGGCGACCACCATGTCGGTGCGGCCGTCGATGAACTTGGGGCCGCCCGAGTCGCCGTAGCAGTCGCCGCCCAGGCCGGTGGCGCTGGCGTTCATCAGCAGGCCAAGCCAGTACGGCTGCAGGCCCATGTACTCACTCTTCGAGTACTTGCGCGTGCCGTCGTAGGGGAACGACGGGATGCCCGTGCGCGACGCCGAAACGCCGTAGCCCACGTTGACGAACAGCGTGTTGTTGAGCCCGTTCTGCGCCTGGAGCCGGTCGAGGTAGCCGGCCGGCGGCAGCTTGAGCGGCGTGACACCCTTCGTGGATCCCCGCGGAAGGAGGATGACGGCGAGGTCGTGCAGGTTCGCCTGGTCGTGCCCGTACTGCGGGTCGGCGGTCCAGCCGGTCGCCGCGATGTACGTCTTCGGCGCGGGATACAGCTTCGGCTCGAACGTCACGTACACCTGGACGCCGGCCGCCAGCCCCTCCATGCAGTGGGCGGCGGTGAGGAACACGGTGGGCGAGATGAGGCTGCCGGTGCAGGCCTGGTCGTCTCCATCCACCCGCCCGTTGCCGTTGAAGTCGATCATCAGCGCGCCCACGTTGCCGAAGCTCGACCCGGTGAAGGTGCCGTTGACGATGTGCCGCGCGCCGTCTGCCGAGGTGCGCGCCGGGGCCGTGGTCGTGTCGGCGCACGCCGCCGCCGCAACGCACAGCGCCGCGGCGAGCGCGAGGTTCTGGGTGGATCGCATGGGGAAAGGGCCTCCGTGGCCGGGCACGCCGGCGGGGGTGGGAGAGAGGTTTTCGCGGGATCTGGAGATGCGCTAAGAGCACACGATGCGCCAGAGCAATCATGATCGTTAAGCCGATGCCATCCAGCCATTTAGACGATGCTTGCGCAACCATCCGGACGGCGCCTGCCGCACCTGAATGGTGCGCCGGTGACGCGGTCGCACTACGATGGTACCTGACGAGTGTCGCGTCTTGAAGCGGCCTCATCCATGCCGCGAAGCACGCGGGCATGGACATTCTGGAGGTGGCGAGATGAAGGTGTACACCTATTCCGAAGCGCGGCAAAACCTCGCATCGATCCTGGAGCAGGCGAGGCGCGAAGGTGCCGTGCACATCCGCAGGCGTGACGGGCAGCTGTTCGTCCTGAGGCCGGAGGTCGGCGCACGGTCGCCTCTGGACGTGGGCGGCGTAGACGTGGGGATCAGCGCGGACGAGTTCGTCGCCATCGTGCGCGAGGGCCGGGAGCGGTCCTGAGACCCACGCGCAGAGGCGTGTGAAAGGCGACGGG
Organism: Longimicrobium sp.; assembly: GCA_035630095.1. Classification (GTDB taxonomy): domain Bacteria; phylum Gemmatimonadota; class Gemmatimonadetes; order Longimicrobiales; family Longimicrobiaceae; genus Longimicrobium. The sequence goes on along the minus strand of DASQLJ010000295.1, from coordinate 5,150 downwards.
CGCGGCGGGTTGCCGCGCCCGTTATATTTGTCGATTGTTCCCGAATCCCTGTGTGTAAGACAGGTGCACCAGATCTGCGCTGCTGACGGATAGATGAGAAAGTACCCAGAGCTTCCCAAGTCCACCGGCGAGCTGGAGGACGACGTCCTGGCGCGCTGGCAGGCCGAGGACACCTTCCGCGCCTCGCTCGCGCGCTCGCAGGAGCGCATGCGGGCCACCGGCGCGCGCCCCTTCGTGTTCTTCGAGGGCCCGCCCACCGCCAACGGCCGGCCGGGGATCCACCACGTCCTGAGCCGGACGATCAAGGACAGCGTGGCCCGCTTCCGCACCATGCAGGGGCGCTACGTGCCGCGCACCGCCGGGTGGGACACGCACGGCCTGCCGGTGGAGATCGAGGCCGAGAAGAAGCTGGGGATCAGCGGCAAGCGCGAGATCGAGGCGCTGGGCATCGCGCGCTTCAACGAGGTGTGCCGCGAGAGCGTGCTCACCTACACCGAAGACTGGGAGCGCTTCTCGGCGCGGATCGGCTACTGGCTGGACTACAGCAAGCCCTACATCACCTACCACCGCGACTACGTGGAGTCGGTGTGGTGGCTGCTGAAGCAGATCTCGGAGCGCGGGCTGTTCTACCGCGGCCACAAGATCCTGCCGTACTGCCCGCGCTGCGGCACCGGCCTCAGCAGCCACGAGGTGGCGCAGGGCTACAAGGACGTGAAGGACCCGTCGCTCTACGTGATGCTCCCCGTCCTGGGCGCCGACGGCCAGCCCGACGGCCGCGAGCTCCTCGTCTGGACGACGACGCCGTGGACGCTGGTCTCCAACGTCGCCCTCGCCGTGCACCCCGAGCTCGACTACGTGGAGGTCGAGCACGAAGGCCGCCGGCTGATCCTGGCCCGCGCGCGCGTGGCGCCGCTGTTCGGCTCGGAAGACGGCATCCGCGCGTCCATCCCCGCCTCCGACCTGGTCGGCCTGCGCTACACGCGCCCGTTCGACTGGGTCGACCCGCGCGCGTACGGCACCGCGGCGCAGGCCGCGAACGCCTGGCAGGTGGTCCCCGCGACCTTCGTCACCGCGGCGGACGGGTCGGGGATCGTGCACATGTCGCCCGCGTTCGGCGCCGACGACTACGCGGTGGGGCAGCAGTTCGACCTCCCCGTGCTGCAGCCGGTGGACGACCGCGGCACCTTCCGCGCCGACCTGCCGCTGGTGGGCGGGACGTTCGTGAAGGACGCCGACACCGACCTGCTGATCGACCTCAAGAAGCGCGGCCTCGTCTTCCGCTCCAGCAAGGAAGAGCACAGCTACCCGCACTGCTGGCGGTGCAGCAGCCCGCTGCTGTACATGGCGCGCGACAGCTGGTTCATCCGCACCACGCAGGTGCGCCAGGAGCTGCTCGACAACAACGCGGCCATCCGCTGGTTCCCGCCCGAGATGGGCTCCGGCCGCTTCGGCGAGTGGCTGGAGAACAACGTGGACTGGGCGATCAGCCGCACCCGCTACTGGGGCACCCCGCTCCCGGCCTGGGTGTGCGAGGAGACGCCCGAGCACGTGCGCTTCATCGGCTCGTTCGCCGAGCTGCGCGAGCTGTCGCCCGGCGTGGCGGAAGACTTCGACCCGCACCGGCCGTTCATCGACGACGTGGTGTTCCCCTGCACCTGCGACGGGTGCGCGGGGACGATGCGGCGCACGCCGGAGGTGATCGACGTCTGGTTCGACAGCGGGGCGATGCCGTTCGCGCAGCACCACTACCCGTTCGAGAACGCCGAGCGGCTGGACGGCGGCGAGCAGGAGCGGCAGTTCCCCGCCGACTTCATCAGCGAGGGGGTGGACCAGACGCGCGGGTGGTTCTACTCGCTGCTGGCGATCTCCACCCTCCTCGGGCGCGGCCCCAGCTACAGGAACGTCGTGGTCAACGACATGATCCTGGACGCCTCGGGGCTGAAGATGTCGAAGTCGCGCGGCAACATCGTGGTGCCCACGGAGGCGATCGCGCAGTTCGGCGCGGACGCGATCCGCTGGTACCTGATGGCGTCGTCCAACCCGTGGCTCCCCAAGCGTTTCGACGCGGAGGGGGTGAAGGAGGTGCAGCGCAAGACGTTCGACACGCTGCGCCAGACGTACCGCTTCTTCGCCCTCTACGCGAACCTGGAGACGTGGGCGCCGTCGGCCGACGACCCGGCGCCGGAGAGCCGCTCGGTGCTCGACCGCTGGCTCCTCTCGCGGCTGGCCTCGCTCACCGCCACGGTGACGGGCGACATGGACGAGTACCAGCTCACGCACGCCGTGCGCGCGCTGGGCGAGTTCATTGTCGAGGACCTCTCCAACTGGTACGTCCGCCGCTCGCGCGACCGCTTCTGGGGGAGCTCCGACCGGCAGGACACGGCCGCCGCCTTCGCCACGCTGCACGAGGCGCTGGTGACGGTTTCGCGGCTGATGGCGCCCGTGGCCCCGTTCCTCTCCGACTGGCTGCACCGCGCGCTGGTGGGCGACGGCGAGAGCGTGCACCTGGCCGACTTCCCCGAAGAGGACGCCGCGCGGATGGACGGCGCGCTGGAGCGGGGGATGGACGCCGTGCGCACCCTCTCCACCCTGGGCCGCGCGGCGCGCGAGGAGGTCGGCATCCGCGTCCGCCAGCCGCTGGGCGCCGTCTACGCGGTGATCCCCGACGGGATCGAGACGGGCGACGACCTGCTGGCGATCCTGCGCGACGAGCTGAACGTGAAGCGCGTGGAGTTCATGCACGCCGCCGAGGAGCTGGTCACCTTCACCGCGAAGCCCAACTTCAAGGCGCTGGGCGCGCGCTTCGGCAAGCACACGCCGCAGGTGGGCGACGCGATCCGCGCGCTGCCCTCCGACCGCATCGCCGCCTTCCGCCGCGGCGAAGCGCTCTCCGTCGAGGCGAACGGCGAGTCGTTCGCGCTGGCCGAGGGCGACTTCGAGGTGATCCAGAACGCGCAGGGCGACTTCGTGATCGAGAGCGAGGGCGGCTTCACGCTGGCCGTGGACCCGGCGCTGACCCCCGAGCTGCGCGCCGAGGGCGTTGCGCGCGAGGTCGTCAACCGGGTGCAGAAACTGCGGAAGGAGAGCGGGCTGGAGGTGAGCGACCGCATCCGCCTGGGCGTGTTCGGCGACGACGCCGACTTGGCCGAGGCGGTGGCCGCGTGCGGCGAGCTGATCCGCGGCGAGACGCTGGCGGTGGAGCTGGAGACCGGATCCGCCACCGACTTCCACGGGTACGAAGCCGACCGCGTGGTGGACCTCGACGGCATCACCGCCGTCATCGCCCTCGGGCGCATCGACCGGAACCAGGGCAAGTGACCGAAACCGTGATGACGCAGAGCGCGCCCGTGGCGGCGACGACCCCCGCGGACGAGGCGCGCCGCAAGATCCTGCTGTACGTGTGCACCGTGGGCGGGGTGATCGCCCTCGACCAGCTCACCAAGTCGATCGTGCTGAAAAGCTTGCGCCCCTACACGCCGATCGAGGTGTGGGGCGACTTCTTCCGCCTGACCTTCATCTACAACACCGGCGCGGCGTTCGGGCTGCACCTGGGCGAGCTGTCGCGCTGGGTGTTCATGGGGCTGGCCGCGGTGGCGGTGGTCGTCCTCTGGTTCATGTTCCGCGGCACGCCGTGGCGCGACCGCACGCGGCTGATGGCCATCGCCAGCGTGACCGGCGGGGCGATCGGCAACGTGATCGACCGCATCCGCTCGTCGCGCGGCGTGATCGACTTCCTGGACTTCGGGATGGGCGACGTGCGCTGGCCGGTGTTCAACGTGGCCGACATCGCCGTGACGGTGGGCGCGCTGCTGCTCGCCTTCTCGCTCTGGCGCGAGGAGCAGAAACAGGAACAGGAGCTGGATGCCGTCGACCCCGTTGAATGACGTGCGGGAGCTGACCGCCGGCGACGACGACGCCGGCGGGCGGCTCGACGCCTGGCTCGCGGCGCGGCTCGATGCCTCCCGCAGCCGCGTGGTGCAGTGGATCGAGAACGGGTGGGTCACGCTGGACGGCGCCCCCGCCCGCAAGAAGGACCTCGTGGTCTCCGGCGCCCGCGTCTCGGTCGCCGTCCCCGCCCCCCGGCCTTCGGACGTCGCCCCGGAGGAGATCCCCCTCGACATCGTCTACCAGGACGCCGACCTCGCGGTGATCGACAAGCCCGCGGGGCTCGTCGTGCACCCCGCCGCCGGCCACTGGTCGGGGACGCTGGTGAACGCGCTCCTGCACCAGGTGCGCGACCTCTCCGGCATCGGCGGCGTGCTGCGCCCGGGGATCGTGCACCGGCTGGACAAGGACACCAGCGGCCTCCTCCTGGTCGCCAAGAACGACGACGCGCACCGCGCGCTCAGCGAGGAGCTGAAGGCGCGGAAGATCAAGCGCGCCTACCTCACCGCCTGCTGGGGCCACCTCGCGGAGGACGCGGTGAGCGTGGACGCGCCGATCGGCCGCCACCACACCGACCGCAAGAAGATGGGGATCGTGCCCGACGGCCGCCCCGCGCGCACGCACTTCCGCCGCCTGGAGCGCTGGCGCGCCGCCGACCTGCTGCGCGCCGAGCTGGAGACCGGCCGCACGCACCAGATCCGCCTGCACCTGCTGCACCTGGGCCACCCCGTGGTGGGCGACATGACGTACGCGCCGGGGCGAGAGAAGGGGGTCAGCGGCAGCGAGCGCGGATGGGCGGCGGCGCTGGCCAGGCGCGTCCCCCGCCAGTTCCTGCACGCCGCCGAGCTGCGCTTCACCCACCCCCGCACGGGCGAGGAGATGCGCTTCGACTCGCCGCTTCCCCCCGACCTCGCCGCCGTCGCCGGGTGGGCCCGCGAGACCAGCGCCCGGTAAGGCTTACGTAGTACGATTTCTGCTTACGTAGTAAAATATCTTCATTCCGGGGACCTTACGTAGTATTATATTGGCAGATTCCTCGAACTCTGCCGCTTACGTGGTAAAATATCGCGCCCCGACCGACTTCCCCGAGGTGTTCCTGAGCACGGCCGAGACGTCGGCGGCCGTGTCGCGCGGCGTGCGCACCGGAGCGATGCGGCGGCTGGAGGGGCGGCTCTACACGACGAAGGTCGCCGAGGAGCCGGAGGCCGTGATCCGCCGCAACCTGTGGCAGATCGTGGGGCTCCTCTTCCCCGGCTCGGTCGTGA
>DASQLJ010000294.1:0-11288 GCA_035630095.1 Longimicrobium sp. | reverse complement strand
TGATCCACCTGGCCTGCCTGATCCACCTGATCCACCTGACCCACTTGGTCCGCCTGATCCGCCTGATCCGCCTGATCCGCCTGATCCCGCCTCATCCGACCCCCGCCCTGCGCCCCCGAACCTCTTGGCCGACGGCATCATCCGCTGGATCCCCCTGCTCGATGCCCTCGAGGCCGCTTGCCCGCGCGTGGCCTGCCGCTTGCGCAGGGCGCTTTGCCGCCCGGCCTCCACGCTGTGCCGGAAGTGGCTCTCCCGAAACAACTTGAGCGATCGCTGCGGCCCGGTTCGGCCGCGGATTCTCCACGTGGTGGGACCCGGATGATGAACCGCATTGCAGCCCTGCTCACCTTCTCGGTGACGCTCGCCGGGCCGGCGTTGTGCCAGGACGCCCCCCGGCGCGAGTCGTCGCGACCGCCGGGCCGGCCCGCGGCCGCCGCGCCTGCCGCGCGGCCGGCGACGGGGCAGTGGGGCGCGGTGAGCGACCGCGACGTGTTCATGAACGCCGCGCGCACCGCGTGGGCGTACGTGGACGCCCAGTACAACCCGCAGACGGGGCTGGTGAACTCGGTCGTCAACTACAAGTACGCGACCGTGTGGGACATCGGCAGCACCCTGCTGGCCCTGTTCAGCGCCAACGAGCTCGGCCTCCTCCCCGCCGCCGACTACGACACCCGGATGCGCCGCGCGCTGCAGACGCTCACCGAGACGCGGCTCTTCGACAACGGCGCCTTCAACAAGAACTACCATACCGAGAGCGGGCGCATCGCCGGCCGGCCCGGGCAGGAGAGCGCCACCGCCAACGGCTACGGCTGGTCGGCGATCGACGTCGGACGTCTGCTGGTGGCGCTGAAGATCGTGGCGGCCAACCACCCGCAGTACGCCGCGCAGGCGCAGGCGATCGCCGCGCGGGTGGACTTCCGCCGCGCCGTGCAGGACGGCTACCTGCGCGGCGAGGACCTGGCCCCCGTGGGCGGCCGGCACCGGCGCTACCAGGAGGGCCGCATCGGCTACGAGCAGTACGCGGCGCTGGGCTACGCCGCGTGGGGCCACCGGGCCGAGAAGGCGCTGGACATCCGCGCCAACGCCAAGCCGGTGACCGTGCTGGGCGTGCCCGTCTTCGCCGACACCCGCGGCGCCGACCTGCTCACCAGCGAGCCGTTCGTGATGTACGGGCTGGAGGTGGGGTGGCCGCCCGAGGTGCGCGAGCTGGCGTGGCGGGTGCTGGCCGCGCAGGAGGCGCGCTACCGGCAGACGGGGTCGATCACCATCGTCAACGAAGACGCGCTGAACGGGCCGCCGTACTTCCTCTACTACTCGGTGCTGGGCGACGGAAAGGAGTTCCCCGTGAACCCGCCCGACGGCGCGCCGCCGGGGCCCACGCCGCGCACGGTGAGCACCAAGGGCGCCTACGGCTGGCACGCCCTCCTCCCCAGCAACTACACCTGGCAGGCGGTGCAGAAGGTGGAGGGCGCGCGCACCTCGCGCGGCTGGGGCGCGGGCGTGTTCGAGGAGAGCGGGCGCATCTCCGGCGGCGAGAACGTGAACACCGCCGCGGTGATCCTGGAGGCGGCGCTCTTCCACAAGCGCGGCGGCCGGCCGCTGCTGGAGGGACCCCCGCCGCCCGCCGCGATCCCCGGGCTGCGCTGAGCGCATTCTTCACGACGTCGGACGGGGGACGTGGAAACGGACGTGGACGGGGCCGGGTGAGGCGGGATGGCGAAGCGGCGGAGGCGGGGCGGAAGGATCGCTCCGCCTCCGCGGCTTTTCGTCCGCTTCGTATCACCCCGACACGGTGAGCGGCGCTCACCGAGATGCGTGGCGGCGCCTGCGAACAGCATGGAGCAGCCCCCCGCATGCGGACGCTGCTGCCACCCTCAGCGGTAGCAGCGTGGCCCTCGCCTTGCATGCGGCACCAAAACGTTTGATGCGCGCGGGGCGCCCTGCCCCGTTCGCAACCTATCTGCGCAGCACGGACTTAAGCATGGTTTCGACGGGGGTCGAGGCGCTGGACCAGCGCCTGGGTGGGCTGGTGCCTTCCCGCTACTACATCGTTTCGGGCGCGCCCGGAACGGGGAAGAGCTCGGCCGCGCTCCAGTTCCTGGGCGCCGGGCTGGACGCGGGCGAGCGCTGCGCGATCCTCACCCAGGACGACCCCGACGACCTGATCGCCCAGGCCGAGTTCCTGGGCTACGACTTCCGCGCCGCCGCCGAGGAGGACCGCCTCTCCGTCCTCCAGTACCGGCTCGACTTCGCCCACAATTACGCGCGCGTGGCCGAGCCCGAGCGCCTCGCCGACGAGCTGCACGCGCTGCTGGAGGACGAGCCGCAGCAGCGCTTCGTGATCGACTCGGCCACGCCGTTCATCGACGCCGAGACCGCGTCGGGCGACCCGGCGGGGGCGCTGGCGGGGCTGCTGGAGCGGATCGGCGCGACCACCTACGTCACCCTCCCCGGCGACGTGGACCAGCCGCAGTACTGGCGCATCTACGACCGCATCGTCACCGGCGCCGCGGGGATCTTCCACCTGGACCGGGTGGAGGGGCAGGTGCGCGAGCTCTCCATCCGCAAGCTGCGGCAGACGGCGGTGAGCACCGAGCCGTTCCGCTTCACCATCGCGCCCGGCGCGGGGATCGTGGAGCACGCCCCGGCGGCCGCGCGGCACCAGGTGCCCGACGAGGCGCGGCGGCGGCTGGTGGTGCTGAACCTGGAGCGGCGCCTCCCCGACGACTTCGCCGCCGGGCTGGAGCGCGCCTACGAGGTGCGCACCTTCGACGCGGTGGCGGCGGCGTTCACCGAGCTGGCGCGCGGGCACTTCGGCGCGCTGGTGGTGGCGCTCGACCCGCGCACCCCCGACCCGGCGTTCGACCTGGTGCAGCAGATCCGCGGGCTGGGCATCTCGTCGGCGATCATCTTCGTCTCGCCGAAGAAGGCGCTGCGGGCGACCGCGCGCGCCCGCGGGCTGCGCGCCGGGGCCGACGAGTTCCTCACCGAGGAGCTGCACCCCAGCGAGTTCCTGGAGCGGGTCGAGGCGTCGCGCCGGCGCGGGCACGGGCAGCCCGAGGGCGCGGCGGCGGTGGAGAGCATGATCCTGCAGCCGCTGGGCGACGACGGCACGCCGCTCCCGATCGAGGAGTCGGAGCTGCGCCGGGCGGTGGACAACCAGCTCCAGTCGGGGAGCCACCCGTACTTCGCGCTGTGCACCTTCAAGCCCACCCCCGCCAACATCGACGCCACCTGGAAGGCGCTCACCAGCCACCTGCGCGTGCGCGAGGGCGACCTGGTCGCGCGCACCGACGACGGACGGATCACCGCGTACCTGCACGACATCAACCGACGCCACGTGAAGGAGCTGCTGGCGCGCATCCGCAAGGCGCACCCGCGGCTGCGGGCGGTGGACGACGTGGAGGTGCTCACCTACCCCGGCGACCGCGCCGAGGTGGAGGCCTGGCTGCAGCCCTCCGCCGCGGTGGCATGAGATGAGGTCCCGATGAGCGTTGCATCCCGCGCCGGCTACGGCGCCGCGCTGGCGGTGATCGCCGTGCTGATCCTGGCCGGATCGGGCGCCGCCGTGGCCACCCTGCTGCGGCAGGGCCCGGCGCTGCAGGTGAACGTGTTCGGCATCGCCGGGCGCGGCGACCGGCCGCGGGGGGAGGCCGCCGGCATCCGCTCCGCCGGCAGCGGGATCGCGCTGGGCCGCATCCCCGGCGACCTGGGGCTCCCGCTGGCCATGCGCCCGGCCGGCCCCGTCGCGCCGGCGATGACCTATCCGGGGTGGACCACGCTGGGGCTGGGCACGGCGGAGAGCGGGATGCTGGACCGCGCGCGGCGCCTGGCGCAGGCCGGGCAGCCGCAGGCCGCGCTGGCGCTGTACGACTCGCTCCTCGCGCTGCGCCCCGCGAGCGACGACGTGGCCGTGGAGCGCGCGCGCGTCCTCTCCTGGTCGGGGAGCACCGCCGCCGCCGGCGAGGCGCTGGCCACCGTGGCCGAGCGGCGCAACGACCCCGAGCTGCGCGTGGAAGCCGCGCGCAACCTTTACTGGGGCGGCCAGTTCGCCCGCGCCGACGAGCTGCTGGAGGGCGTGGACGCGCCCGCCGCCGGCTCCGCCACCTTCGCGGCGTCGTCTTCGGTCCCGACGTCTTCCGTTGCCGCGTCCGACGTCCCGGCGACGGCCGACGTCTCCGCGCCCGCGTCCACGGCCCGGACGGTGGACGCCCGGGCCGCCGCGCGCGCGGCGGCGGCGCTGGCGCTGCGCGACTCGATCCGCCGCGCCGACAACCCCACGGTGGAGCGCGCGCGGCGCTGGGTTCGCCAGCGCGGCGGGGCGATGGAGAACCTGGCGCTGGCCCGGGCGTACGTGCGCGAGCGCCGGCCCGCCGCCTCGCTCGCCTCCTACCGCGCCGCGCTGCGCCTGGGCGCGGCCGACTCGCTGCGGCTGGAGCTGGCCTCGGCCGCGCTGCAGGCCGACTCGCCCGCGGTGGCGGCGACGGCGCTCGGCGAATGGCTGGAGCGCCGCCCGGCGGACCGGACGACGCGGCTGCAGTACGCCCGCGCGCTCGCCTGGAGCCGCGACTACCCCGCCGCCACGCGCGAGTACGCCCGCGTGCTGGACGCGCGCGACGACCCCGCCGTGCGCTACGAGCTGGCCGAGGCGCAGACCTGGGCGGGGGATTCCGTCTCGGCGCGTGGGAACCTGGAGCGCGTGACGGCCGCCGACCCGCGGCACGCGCGCGCCTGGCGGCTGCTGGGCGACCTGGACCGCTGGGCGGGGCGCTGGGCGCTCTCGACCGAGCGGTACGGCCGCGCGCGGGCGCTCGACCCATCGCTGGAGGGGATCGACGCGGCGCTCGCCGAGAACCGCGAGTCGCTGCGCCGCGAGCGCGCCGCGCGGCTGGCGGGGATCCCCGCCGAGGCGGCGCGGGTGGAGGGGATGGGCGACAGCGAGGGCTTCCGCTGGAGCGCGGTGGAGGGGAGCAAGCAGTGGGTGCGCGAGTCGGACCTGGCGACCGTCGCCGTCCGCGCGCGCCTCGAGCGGGTCTCCGGGACCGGTCCCGTGGACGGCGGCGAGGGCGTCGCCGTGGCGGTGGACGCCGCCCGCCCGCTCTCGCCGCGGCTGCGCGCCGGCGCCTCGCTCGGCGCCGAGGCGATCGCCGACCGCGTCCTTCCGCTCGCCGCCGCGCAGCTCACCTACTCGGTGCCCGACGGCGTGTGGGCCGCGCTGCGGGTGGCGACGGAGCCCGCGGTGCGGCGGACGGCGACGCTGGCGGCGGTGGAGGCCGGCGTGGTCTCCAGCCGCCTCGAGGCCTCGGCCGCGGCGCCAGTGGGGGGGATGACGGTGGAAGGCTCGGCGGCGGCCGAGCGGCTGGCGGCGGACGCGGGAACGACGGAGCGGGTGGAGGCGTCGCTCGCCGCCACGCGCCCGCTCACCGGCGCGCTGCGGCTCACCCTCTCCGCCTCGGGGATGACGACGTCGGGCGCGTCGCCCGAGGTGGCGGGGCGCGCGCTGTACTGGAGCCCGCGCCGCTACCTGCAGGCGCAGATGGGCGCCGCGCTGCGCCGCCGGCTGAGCCCGGTGCTGGAGGTGGAGCTGCGCGCCGCCCCCGGCGTGGCGTGGGTGGACGAGCGCAACGCCGCGCGGCGCTTCGCCGGCAACGGCGTGCTCCCGTCGCTGGCGGCGGGGGGCGAGCTGCGCTACGGCACCGGCGCCTGGGCGGCGGTGGGCGCGGTGGACTGGAGCGGGGTGGGGCTCAGCGGCTACCGCTCGGCGGGCGCGCGGGTGTACCTGTCGCGCGCCGTGCGGACGCCGTGAAACGCGGCGCCTACACCGCCACGGCCACCGGCGCCGCGATCGCGCTCGCGGCGCTCGCGCTGCTGGTGCTGGCGGTGGCGGCCACGCTCCGCCTGCCCGTGGAGCTGCAGACGGGGCTGGTGCGGGCGACGGTGGTGCTCTTCTTCGCCTTCATGTTCCTGCTGGTGCTGCGCTACCTGTCGCTGCTCTGGCTGGGCTACCTGCACTTCCGCCACGACGTGCGCGAGGCCGACGACGGCGACGACTTCACGCCGCCGGTGAGCATCGTGGTCCCCGCGTACAACGAGGGGCGCATCATCGCCGCCTCCATCCGCTCGCTCCTGGCGCAGCGCTACCCGCGCTTCGAGGTGCTGGTGGTGGACGACGGGAGCACCGACGACACCTACGCCCAGGCCGCCGCCTTCTCGGGGCGCCAGGGCGGGGTGAACGTGCGCGTGGTGAGCAAGGGGAACTCGGGGAAGGCGGGGGCGCTCAACACCGGCATCGCCCTCTCCCGCTACCCGTTCGTGCTCTGCGTGGACGGCGACTCGCGGCTCTCGGAGAACACGCTGCGGCGGATGGTGCGCCACTTCCGCGACCCCGACGTGGCGGCCGTGGCGGGGAACGTGAAGGTGGTGAACCGCATCGGCTTCTGGGCGCGGCTGCAGGCGCTGGAGTACATCGAGGGGCACAACATGGCGCGCCGCGCGCAGGGGTTCATGCGCGCGGTGAACATCATCCCCGGGCCGGTGGGGATGTTCCGGCGCGAGACCGTGCAGCGGCTGGGGGGATACGACACCGACACCTACGCCGAGGACGCCGACCTCACCCTGAAGATCCTGGCGGCCGGGTGGCGGGTGGAGTACGAGGCCTCGGCGCTTGCGTTCACCGAGGCCCCCGAGTCGCTGAACGCGCTGATCAAGCAGCGCTACCGCTGGACGCGCGGCATCCTGCAGGCGCTGCGCAAGCAGCGGCGGGTGCTGACCGACCCGCAGAGCTTCAACACCTGGCTGTCGGTGGTGATGATGCTCTTCGAGGCGCTGCTCTGGCCGGCCATGAACGTGGCCGGCAGCATCTTCTTCGTGACCATCGCGGTGGCGTTCGGCGCCAGCGCGCACCTGCTCGCGTGGTGGGTGCTGCTCACGCTGCTGGACCTGGCCGCCGCGCTGTACACGGTGGCCATGGAGGGCGAGGACCTGAAGCTGGTGCCGCTGGCGGTGGTGTACCGCTTCGTGTTCGTGCTGCTGATCGACGTGGCCAAGCTGTTCGCCACGGTGGAGGAGTTCATGAAGGTGGAGATGACCTGGGGCAAGCTCGAACGACTGGGGAGGATCTGATGGACATCGTGCAGCTGGTGGTGGTGGGGATGGTGCTGACCATCCTGGCGACGCTGGTGCTGGCCACCGTGAGCTACGGCGCCTTCAAGGTGCGCGAGCGCCGGGTGCCGGGCGCCGCGCGCGCGGCCGACTCGACGCCGCTCTTCTTCGAGCGCGTGCGCTTCGTGGCGCGCGACGCCGCGGGGAAGTAAGGCGGCCTGCCGATGCGCTCCGGGCCCCGCACGACCGTCGCCGTCTTCTGCGTGGCGGTGTTGGCCGCGCTGGTCGGGCTGGGCACGGTGGTGTGGCGCTCGCTGGCCAGCGAGGCGCTCGACGAGGGGGCCGAGAACTCGAGCGAGTACACGGCGCCGGGCGACATTCCCACGGTGTTGCCGGAGCCCTCGCTGAACGGGGTGCGCGCGGCCGTCTGGGCCGACCCGCGCAACGCGCCGCAGCGCGCCCCCGGCGGCTACCAGGCCGAGGTGGCGCGCTGGCAGGGCTGGCTGGCGCAGGCCGGCGCGCTGGTCGTGCCGCCGGCCCAGGCCGAGGTGCTGGTGATGCCGTACGCCGCCTGCCTGGGGATGGCCGAGCGCCAGCAGGTCGCCGCGATGCTGCGGGCGGGGAAGGGGATCGTGACCACGGGGATGCTGGGCGCGCGCAACGAGCGCTGCCACCCGCTCCCCGACACGCTGCTGTACGCGCTGCTGGGCCGCGCGCGCGGCGCGGCACGCCCGGTGCCGCGCGCGGAGCGCAGCTCGTTCTACGGCGTGGTGCTGGGCGAGACGGCGCTCTCGGCCGGGCTGCCGCCGGGGGCGCGTTTCGAGGTGCGGCCGGCGGACCAGGTGACCTTCCGCGACCCCGGCCGCGCGGTGTTCTGGACCGACTTCTACCGCGACCCCGTGGGGCGCGGCGGCCGCGATCCGTACGACGCGGCGCTGGTGCGTTCGCGCGTGGGGCCGGGGCGGGTGGCGGCGTTCGGGTTCGGCACCAGCCACGTGGTGCCGGGATGGAGCGAGGAGGTGGTGCGGCGGCTGGCGATGAACGCGGTGCGCTGGGCGGCGGGACGGCCCTCGGTGCAGCTCGCCACGTGGCCGGGGGGGAAGCGCGCCGCGGCGGTGGTGGCGCAGGACGTGGAGGCCGACTACGGCAACGCGACGGGCGCGGTGGAGATCCTGCGCCGCGAGCGGATCCCCGCCACCTTCTTCGTGGTGGGCCGCCTGGCGGGGCGCGACCGGCGCACCACCGCGCTGATGCGCGACTACGGCGAGATCGGCACCCACACCTTCGACCACCTGTCGCTGGACGAGCAGAGCGGTTCGCGCCTGGCGAACGGCCTGCGCCGCTCCAAGGAGCGCGCCGAGTCGCTCTCGGGCCGGCCGGTGCTGGGGCTGCGCCCGCCGGCCGAGCGCTTCAACCTGGAGACGCTGCGGGCGTGGGCGGGGCTGGGCGGCGAGTACGTGTTCGCGGCCAACAACGTGCGCGCCGCGGCCCCCGAGCTGGTGCCGCTGGGCGCCGACACGCTGGTGCTGCTGGCGCGCGTGGTGGACGACGATTTCGCGGTGCTGGCCCGCGCGGGCGTGCGCGACCGCGCCACCATGTCGCGCAACCTGCTGCGCGAGCTCGACGAGGTGATCGCCGAGCGCGGGCTGTACATGTTCAGCTACCACTCGCACCTGTTCGCGCGCCCCGACCTGCGCCCCGTCCTGCAGTCGCTGGCCGAGGCGCTGCACGCCACCCCCGACGTGTGGGTGGCGCCCGCCGGCGAGGTTGCCGCCTGGTGGCGCGCCCGCGCCGCCATCCGCCTCGAACCCTCGGCCAACGGGCGAAGCGTGGGCGTGACCAACACCGGCCGCGCGCCCTTCACCGGCGGCGTGCTGCTGGTGGACCTTCCCTCCGGCACCCAGCGCCGCCTGGCGCTCCCGGCGCTCGCGCCCGGCGTTACGATGGCCGTCCAGGTCCCGGCGGGCTGAGCCACCCGACACTTCGCTCATCATCCCCACGAACGACGTTTCACACGGAGTCAGCGGAGTCAACGGAGTTGCTTCGGTGGCGTATCCCGCGGGAGCCGTCGTGGAGAAAAGAAACAAGGAGTCGCGCGATGGTGGCGTGCGACTCCACGCGTGTGGCGGAGAGGCCCAGGGATCGGCCGAGCATGCGTTAACGGAAGAGGGGGCGCAGGTACCGGGGGCAGCGTACGCCGTGGATCGAAAGCTTTTTAGGTGGACACACGGGTCAAACGAAGCGAAGTGGAGAAATGCTCCACCCGATCGATTCGGTTGGCTACGTGCCGACGGGCGTTGCGGCCGATCGCCTAGTGCGCGCCCACCAGCTGGAAGGCGGCCCAATACCGCGGATCGGGATAGGTAACGGCCACCGCCATCTGCGCGAGCCTCAGCGACTCGGCCTTGGTATGCCTGTCGATCAGCCAGTTCCTGTAGAACATCTGCATCAGCAGGTTGGTCGGCTTGTCGCCCACGCTCCACAGGCTCACCAGCACTCCGCGCGCGCCGCGGGCCAGAAAGGCGCGCTGGAACCCCAGCGCGCCCTCCGCGCGCATCACGTCGCCCAACCCTGTCTCGCAGGCGGAAAGCACCACCATCTCGGCTCGCATCTCCCCCACCTGGTCCAGCACCTCGGCGACTGTGAGCTTCCCGTCGTGGAGGGGCCCCCGCGCGAGCGAGATGAAGCTCTCGCGGGCGCCCGCCGCGCCGGTCAACGCCTGCGCGTGCGCCGCCAGGTGCACCAGCGTTGCGCCTGGCAGGCGGGCACGCACGCTGTCCTCCGTGGCCACGTCCCGTTGCAGCACCCCCGTCCCCCTTCCCACCGAATCCACCCACGCCCCTTCTTCCTCGGCGCCCTTCAGCGAGATTCCCGGGGCCGTCGGGTTAGCCACCACCAGCATCCGCGCGGTGACATCGGGCACGGCTCCGCGCGCCTCCAGGTCCGCGAGCACCTGCAGCGACGGCGCGTAGCGGATCGCGTAGCGCAGCCCCAGCAGCGAGGGTGCCCCCGGGAGACTGGGGAGGGAGAGTACCGCGAACGGCAGACGGAAGAGCGGTCCGCTGGGGACGATCACCAGCTCGCCCGAGGCGGGGAGCCGGGCGCGCACGTGGAGTGGCAGGAGCACGTCGGCCAGCGCGGCCGCGGCCGCGGCCGCCTCGCGCTCGGAGCCCGGCGGCGCACCCCGGGCGTCCATCCCGCGCGTCTGCGTCCCCGCGGCGCGGCGGGTCCAGCGGGCGGTATCCTCGCTGAGCCCGTTGAGCACGCGCGTGACCATCGACGCCACCGTCGCCTGGGGCACGAATGCCTGGAACACCTCCACCCGGCGCCCGGGAACGATGAGAAAGGTATAGAGCGTCGAGTCCGTCACCAGGAACGAGAGCACCGGCGTGCCGCCCCGCGTCACCGACGCGGCCAGGGCGCGTCCCTCCGCCGGCAGGTCGGCGCCGGCGCCCGGGTGGGCGGGCCCGGCCCCGGCGGCGTGCAGCGAGTCGCTGGCGTTGGCGCGCATCAGGTCCCGGAGTGCCTGCGCACGCCCCCGTTCGGAGACCGCGAGCGCGGCTTCCGCGGCCATGGCCCGCCCCACCTTGCGCGTGCGGTCCAGCCACACGATGGACCACAGGTGATACATCGCCACGTCCTTCTCGGCGAAGCTCACCCGGTTGGGGTCTTCGCCCGACGCGCGCGCGATCTCGGCGATCTCGGCGGCGGCGCTGTCGTAGTAGGCGGCGGCCCGCGGCAGGTTGCGCCGCCGAGGGTTGGAATGGTAGAGGCTGCCGATGTTCACCAGCGCGGAGCCCACCCCGCGGCCATCGTTCACCTCGCGCAGCACCTGGAGCGCCTGCCGGTAGTACGCCAGCGCCGAATCCACCGGGCCCTTTTCGCCATACGCCTCGGCGATGTGGCTGAGCGTGCTCCCCTGCCCGCGCCGGTCGTCGACCTCGCGCTGAAGGACGAGTGCGCGGGCGTGGTACGCCAGCGCGGAATCGGCCCTGTGGGCCCGCCGGTGAACCGAGCCCATGATGTCGAGCACCGTGCCCATCCCGCGGCGGTCTCCCACCGCCTCGGCCCCGCGGAGCGTCTCGGCCAGGTCGGCGAGCGCGGCCGCGGGGTCCGTGGTTCCCCGAAGGTACGCGGCGGCCCGGTTCACCCGTGCGGCGTTCTGGGCTCTCGCATCGAGCCGTTCG
>DASQLJ010000293.1:0-3353 GCA_035630095.1 Longimicrobium sp. | reverse complement strand
CGGTACCGGCACTTCGCCGACGACGCCTTCGAGGAGGAGGCTCTGGTAGCCCAGGATGGAGTTGAGCGGCGTGCGCAGCTCGTGGCTCATCGAAGCGAAGAAGCGGTCCTTGGCCTCGGTGGTCCAGCGCAGCTCCTCGTTGGCGCGCTCCAGCTCGTGCGTGCGCTCGGCCAGGGCGCCGTGCAGCCGCGCGTTGCTGATGGCCACCGCCGCGTGCCCCGCCAGCGTCAGCGCCAGCCGCGTGTCGCGCGGGGCCAGGTCGTACGGCCGGCGGTAGCCGATCACCAGCGCGCCGAAGGTCTCGCCGAAGAGCGCCAGCGGCACGCCCAGCCCCACGCGCATCCCCTCGGCGGCGTGGTAGGGCTCGGGCACGGCGCCGTCGTCGCCGTCGGCCTGCAGCGTCAGCGGCTTGCGGGCGGCGGCCACGCGCGCGGCGAACGGGTCGTCGGCGGGGGCCTGGGCGCGCAGCCCCACCGCGGCCACCGTGCGGATGCTCCCGTCGGCCAGCGTGTTGACGGTGACGTAGTGCGCGCCCAGCAGCGTGCGGGTGAAACGCGCCACCAGCGCCAGCACCTCGTCGGGGTCGAGGGTGCGGTTGGCGGCCAGCCCCAGCACGTGCAGCGCCTCGCTCTCCTCGGCGCGCTGGCGCAGGGTGTCGCGCTCCTCCTCCACCTGCGCGTAGGCGCCGTGCTGCGCGGCCACCCGCCCGAACGCCGCCCCCAGCGCCTCCCACCGCGCCGGCTCGGCGAAGGTGCCGGCGGGCGCCACCAGCACCAGCGCGCCACCGGCGTCGGGGAGCGGCAGCACCAGCGCCTCGGCCCGGGCGTCGTCTTCGGAGCCCTCGCCGGTGCCCAGCGGACGCACCTCCGCCGCCCGCGCGTCGGCGGCCAGCGCGGCCAGCGGCGCGGGGAGGGGCGATTCGTCGGGCCAGGCGGCCGCGGAGGCGCCGTCGCCGTCGATCCACACCGCGTGGCGGACGCCGGCGTTTCCGCACAGCGCAGCGCCCAGCGCCCGTACGGCAGTGCCGGGGCCGCTGCTTTCGTAGATGCGGAGGGTGGCGTCGCGCAGGTCCATGCGGGCGGGGATGCGGGCGCCGGCGAGCGGACGAGGGTCCGCGCCGAAGGCGCCGGGGGGTTGTCGGGAGTGGTGATGGATCAGAAGGTATCACCAGATACGTGCGGGAACAATCGTCGCGAAACCCGCGTCGCGCCGCCGCCCTCCGCGCGCGCCCTTCACGCCGCCGCCGGAGCAGGCCGATGCGCGTCTCGGGAACGGATGACACGGCGCCGTCCGTCCCATCCCATCCTCCATTTCCCCCCTCGTCCGGCGATCTCCGCCCCCGGCGCGAGACCCATCATCCCACCGCCATTCCCCCCTTCTCCTGCAGTTCGGGAGAAGGGGCGGGGGGATGAGGGACCCGTCTCACCCGCGGCGGCGCTCGGGAATGGTGGCGTGGATGATGAGCGAGGCGGGGCGGCCGTCGGGGTCGAGCGGCTCGTACGTCTCCACCAGCAGCAGCCCGGCGCGGCGCAGCTCCAGGATCCAGGTGCTGAAGGTGCGGAAGTACCACGGCTGCGGCGGCGTCAGCGGCACCCCGGGCGCGGCCTGGTCCAGCACCCGCCACCCGTCGCGGTAGCCGCCCCCGGCGGGGTCCGCGGCGAACGGGTGCGCCGCCTGGATCAGGATGCGGCCGTAGGGGAAGAGCACGCTCCCCGCCGCGTCCAGGATCGGGGTGACGCGCTCCTCCAGCAGCGAGTAGTTGAAGACGACGGTGCCGAACGCGCCGCCCAGCCGCCGCGGCTCGTCGGCCGCCTCGGCGAACGAGACCCAGCGGTAGTCGGCCACGGGGCACGCCTCCGCCGCCAGCGCCACCATCCGCGGCGCCCCGTCGATGGCGGTGACGGAGACGCCGTGGCCGGCCAGCTCGCGCGACAGCCACCCCTCGCCGCACCCGGCGTCGAGCACCGGGCCGGGGGGCACCTGCCGCACCAGCTTCGCGATCGCGCGGTCGGTCACCGCCCGCGCCGGGTCCAGCCCGCCGCGCACGGCCGCCGTCCAGTCGCCCGCCGCCGCGTCCCACGCGCGCATCGACGCGGACAGTTCCGCCGGCGGCGCCACCGGGTCGAAGCCGCGCCGGTCCTCCTCCATCGCCCACTCCCGTCCCCCCCCCGCCTTACGCGCCGCCGACGGCACGAACGCCTCCGCGCCGTGCCGGCCGCGCCCGCCCTTCGCCTTCCCGAAGCTCATCGTCGCCCCCGAGAGCCCCCGCCCCTCTCCTCCCCGGCCGAGCGCGACGGCCGGTGGGGGACGGTTCAGGGTTGCTCACTTTGTATAATTGTGGCTATAATGTGGACAGCTAGCACGTGCTAGTGTACGTTGAGAACGGGCGGGATTGCAAGGGGAGACCGTACGAAAGGAGGCGTGCGCATGCACAGGGAGCCCGTCGATTCGAGCAGCCTGAACAGCGTGGGGTACGACGCCGGAAAGCGGCTGCTGGAAGTGGAGTTCCGCAACGGCGGCGTGTATCGCTACCTGGACGTGCCGCCGGACGAGTTCGAGGCGCTGAAGGACGCCGACTCGGTGGGCCGGCACCTGAACCGGGAGATCAAGCCGTTCTACAGCGTGATCAAGGTGCGCAGGGCCCCGCGGCAGGCGGACTGACGTCCAGCGGACGAGCGAAGCCCCGGACGGCGGTGCCGCCCGGGGCTTCCATACATTCGCGCGCGCGGATCAGAGCGCGCAGAGCAGCGCGCCGGAGCTGACGGTCACGTTCCTGGTGGCCGAGCCGGTGGCGCCGCCGTTGTCGGTGACCTGCACCGTGACGGTGTAGCTCGACGAGCTCCGGGCGACGTACTCGTAGGTGTACGCGGTGCCCGTTCCCGCGCTCTGGCTCCACGAGTACGTGTACGAGCCGGTGCCGCCGCTGACCGACGCCCAGAAAGCGCAGTCGACGTTCGGCTTCACGGTGTTCGGCCCGTCGATCGACACCGTGAGCGGCGAAACCACGTTCACCGTGGTGCTCCCCGTCACGCCGGCCACGGTGGCGCTGATGGTGGCGGTTCCCGCGGCCACGGCGCTGACGGTGCCGCCGCTGATGGTGGCCACCGACGTGTTGCTCGACGACCACGAACTGACCGTGCTGCTGGCGAACTTGCCGTTGGCGTCGTAGCCGAAGGCCACGCACGGCCCGGTGGTGCCGGTCTCCATCTTGGTGGGGCAGGCCACCGTCACGCTGGTGGTGGGGCCGACGGTGAGCCGCGGCGCGCGTGGGCTCGCCGCGTCCCGGCTCGCGCTCGTCACCCCAGCATCGCCGCACCCCGCCCCGAACGCGATCAGCGCCAGCATTCCGCTCC
>DASQLJ010000292.1:0-2463 GCA_035630095.1 Longimicrobium sp. | reverse complement strand
CACGACGGCAGCGCCGACATCGAGGCGGAGCACGGCCGCACCGCCGGCGAGGGAGTCGCCGCCCGGCCGGTCGAGGACGTCACCGCCGGCGACCAGCACACGGGCGCCGGAATCCTCCCGCATGTAGCGCAGCCGCTCGGGCGGGTACGCGGGATCGAGCGGGAGGTAGGCGCCGCCCGCCTTGAGCACGGCGAGGACCGCCGCGACCAGGTCGGGCGTGCGGTCCAGGCAGACCGCCACCACCGACTCCGGGCCCACGCCCTCGCGCCGGAGGCGGCGCGCCAGGCGGTTGGCCCGCGCGTTCAGCTCCGCGTAGGTCAGCGATTCGCCGGTCGACTCGACCGCGAGGGCGGAGGACGTGCGCGCGGCCTGCGCCTCGAACAGGTGGTGGATGCAGACGCCGCGGGGATACTCGCGCTCCGTCGCGTTCCACTCCTCCAGCACCCGCCGCCGCTCCGCGTCGTCCAGCACCTCCAGCTCCGACAGGCGCGCGTCCGGCTCCGCCACCGCGGCTTCCAGCAGGCGCACCAGGTGCCCGCCCAGCCGCTCCACGGTGGCCGCGTCGAAGAGGGCGGTGCGGTACTTCAGCGAGCACGCCAGGTGGCCGCCCTCTTCGCTCACGCCCAGGGCCAGGTCGAACTTGGCCGTCCCGCCCTCCGCCTCCAGGCGGTCGACCTCCACCGCGCCGAGCCGCAGCGCCTCCTCGCCGGCCGAGGGGTCGAGCGAGAACACCACCTGGAAGAGCGGGGTGTGCGCCAGGCTCCGCTCCGCCGCCAGCTCGTCCACCAGCCGCTCGAAGGGGACCTCGTGGTTCGCCTCGGCCTCCAGCACCCGCTCGCGCACCCGCGCCAGCGCCTGGCGGAAGGTGGGATCGCCCTCGAAGCCGGTGCGGATCACCAGCATGTTCACGAAGAAGCCGATCAGCCCCTCCGTCTCCAGCCGCGTGCGGCCGGCGACCGGCGCGCCCACCACGATGTCGTCACCCGCGCCGTGGCGGGCCAGCAGCGCCTGCCACGCGGCCAGCAGCGTCATGAACAGCGTGGTCCCCTCGCGGCGCCCCACCTCGCGCAGCGCGGCGGAGAGCTCGGGCGAGAGCGCGAAGGCGTGCCGCGCGCCCCGGTCGCTCGCCACGGCGCCGCGCGGCCGGTCCGTGGGCAGGTCGATGACGGCGGGCGCGCCGGCCAGCCGCTCGCGCCAGTACGCCAGCTGCCGGTCCAGCACCTCGCCCTCCAGCCGGTCGCGCTGCCACGCCGCGTAATCCGCGTACTGCACGGGGAGATCGGGGAGATTCGCATTCGCATCCTCCCCGCTCACCCGCGCCGCGTAGAAGGCGGACACCTCGCGCACCAGCAGCCCCGCCGACCACTCGTCGCTCACGATGTGGTGCAGGGTGAAGAGGCCCACCGTCTCGGCCGCGTCCAGCCGCAGCAGCGTGCCGCGCAGCACCGGCCCGCGCGCCAGGTCGAACGGCCGCGCCGCCTCCGCCCGCGCCAGCCGCGCCACCGCCGCCTCGCGGTCGTCCGCGCCCAGGCCGGAGAGGTCCGCCACCGGGAGCGGCACCGGCGCCGGCTCGCCGATCACCTGCACCGGCTCCCCCTCCGCGTCCACGCCGAAGGTCGTGCGCAACACCTCGTGTCGGCGGACCACCTCGCCGAGCGCCCACGTCAGCGCGCCGGCGTCCAGCCCGCCGCGCAGCCGCAGCGCCACGGAGACGTTGTAGGCGGCGCTCCCCGGCTCCAGCTGGTCGATGAACCACAGCCGCTGCTGCGCGAACGAGAGCGGCAGATCGCCCTCGCGGGACACGGGGACGATCGGCCGCGCGGCCGGCTCCGCGCCGATGCCGCGCAGCTCGTCCGCGCGCGCGGCGAGCCCCGCCACCGTCTGCGCCTCGAAGAGCGCGCGCAGCGGCAGTTCCACGCCGAGCGCCTCCCGGGCGCGCGACGTGACCCGCGTGGCGATCAGCGAGTGGCCGCCCAGCGCGAAGAAGTTCTCCTCCACCCCCACCCGCGCCAGCCCCAGCACCTCCGCCCAGATCTCCGCCAGCACCGCTTCCGTGGACGTGCGCGGCGCGACGTACGCCTCGTCGCCGTCGTGCTCGGGCGCGGGGAGGGCGCGGCGGTCCACCTTGCCGTTCGGGGTGAGCGGGATGCGGTCCATCACCACGAACGCGCCCGGAACCATGTAGTCGGGGAGGCGCCCGGAGAGGTGGGTGCGCAGCTCGGAGGCGCGGGGCTCGGCGCCGTCGCGCGCCACCACGTACGCCACCAGCCGGCGGTCGCCCGGCGCGTCCTCGCGCGCCACCACGACGGCCGCGCCCACGGCGGGATGGGCGGTGAGGACGCTCTCGATCTCCCCCGGCTCGATGCGGTAGCCGCGCACCTTCACCTGCTCGTCCGCGCGTCCGAGGAACTCCAGCGCCCCGTCCCCCCGCCAGCGCGCCCGGTCCCCAGTCCGGTACAGCCG
>DASQLJ010000291.1:0-7498 GCA_035630095.1 Longimicrobium sp. | reverse complement strand
CGGCCGTGTGCACCTACACGGTGGCCTACCGCTTCTACGCCAGGTTCCTGGCCAACCGCGTCTTCGGCCTGGACGACCGCCGCGCCACCCCGGCGGAGCGCCTGGACAACCACGTGGACTTCGTCCCCACCAACCGCAACGTGCTCTTCGGGCACCACTTCGCGGCGATCGCGGGGGCGGGGCCGCTGGTGGGGCCGGTGCTGGCGGCGCAGTTCGGCTACCTGCCGGGCACCCTCTGGCTGATCGTGGGCGTGGTGCTCGCCGGCGCCGTGCAGGACTTCATCATCCTCTTCGCCAGCATGCGGCGCGACGGCAAGTCGCTGGGGCAGATGGCGCGCGAGGAGATCAACACCGTGGCCGGCTTCACCGCCATGGTCGCGGTGCTCGCCATCATGGGGATCCTGCTGGCGGTGCTGGCGCTGATCGTGGTGAACGCGCTCAAGCACTCGCCGTCGGGGCTGTTCACCATCGCCTGCACCGTCCCCATCGCGCTGCTGATGGGGTGGTGGATGCACTCGTTCCGCCCCGGCCGCGTGGGCCAGGCCTCGGCGATCGGCGTCGTCCTGGTCCTCCTCGCCACGGTCGGGGGCAAGTGGGTGGCCGAGAACCCCACCCTCGCCGCCCTCTTCACCGTGGAGGGCACCACGCTCGTCTGGCTGCTGATGGGCTACGGCTTCATCGCCAGCGTGCTCCCGGTGTGGGTGCTCCTCTGCCCGCGCGACTACCTCTCCACCTTCCTGAAGATCGGCACCATCGTCGCCCTGGCGGCGGGGATACTGATCACGCTGCCGACGATCCACATGCCGGCGCTAACCCGCTTCGTGGACGGCACCGGGCCGGTGTTCTCGGGGAAGCTCTTCCCCTTCGCGTTCATCACCGTGGCGTGCGGCGCCATCAGCGGCTTCCACGCGCTGGTCGCTTCGGGGACCACGCCGAAGATGCTGACGCGGGAGGGCGACGCGCGCATGGTGGGCTACGGCGCCATGCTGATGGAGAGCTTCGTGGGGGTGATGGCGATGGTGGCCGCGGGCATCCTGCAGCCGGGCGTCTACTTCGCCATCAACTCGCCCGCCGGCGTGGTGGGCGCCACCCTGGTCGACGCCACGCGCACCATCGCCACCTGGGGCTTCGTGGTCTCGCCCGAGGACATGACGCGCCTGGCCGCGAGCGTGGGCGAGACCACGCTGCTGGCGCGGACGGGGGGCGCGCCGTCGCTGGCGGTGGGGATGGCGCAGATCTTCTCGGGGGTGTTCGGCGGCGGGGGCGGGCTGCTGGCGGTGTGGTACCACTTCGCCATCATGTTCGAGGCGCTGTTCATCCTCACCACCATCGACACCGGCACCCGCGTCGGCCGCTTCATGCTGCAGGAGCTGCTGGGGCACGTGTGGAAGCCGCTCGGCCGCACCTCGTGGTACCCGTCGGTGGTGCTCTCCAGCGGGCTGATGGTGGCGTTCTGGGGCTACTTCCTCTACCAGGGCGTGGTGGACCCGCTGGGCGGCATCAACTCGCTCTGGCCGCTGTTCGGCATCAGCAACCAGCTCCTGGCCGCCATCGCGCTGTGCGTGGGCACCACGGTGCTGATCAAGATGGGGAAGGCGCGCTACGCGTGGGTCACGCTCGGCCCGCTGGTGTGGCTGGGCGCGGTGACCTTCACCGCCGGGATCCAGAAGGTGTTCTCGGCCGACCCCAGGCTGGGCTTCCTGTCCCATGCCCGGATGATCCGCGACCGCCTGGCCGCCGGCACCCTTCCCCCGGGCGCCAAGACGGTGGCCGACGCGCAGCGGATGCTCTTCAACGACCAGCTCGACGCCATCGTCGCCACCGTGTTCATGGCCGTGGTGGTGATGGTGCTGCTCGCGTCGATCACACAGTGGATCCTGATCCTCTCCCGCCGCCGCCCCGCCGTGATGACCGAAACCCCCTTCGTCGCCAGCGCCTTCGCGGGAGATTGATCCCGCATCGTCCTCGGGATACGACACAGCAGGTCTCACAACCAGCGGTGCCAGGCGCAGCCGCTGAACTTCGCAATCGGGCTCTACCGCCGCGCCGGGCAGTCCCCGTCGGCCACGCAGGGGAGGGTGTAGACGTCGCGCAGGCCCCCGACGAACGACATCAGCGCCCCGGTGGCATCGACCTCCACCCGTCCCGGCAGGCCGGGCCCGGTGAACGCCAGTCCGTACGCCGAGCCGAGCTGCGCCCACTCGCGGCGGGTGGGACGCACGACGAGCCGCCGCCCCGCGCCGTCGCCCGGGAGCGTCGCGGCCGTCGAAACGCCGCACCAGCGTTCTCCGGGCGTGGAGGCGTACTGCGGGTCGCTGTCCTCGGCGCGGTAGCGGACGCAGACGCGCCCGGCCGGGAGCCGCGCCGACTGCAGCACCAGCCGCGGCTCGCCGCACGCAGCCCCGCGCCCGCCAGCGCACACGTCGTGGCTCGCCGAGATCCAGAGCCCGCCGCCGGCGTACACCGGGCTCAGCACCAGGCGCCGCCGCCCCCGCGTGTCCGCGTCCGACATCACCAGGCGGTAGATGACGCTGTCGGCGCCGGTCCTGGTTCCGCCGCGATACTCGGTGGCACGCCACGCATAGCGGCGTCCGTCCCACTCCGAGCGGCGATAGACGGCCTCGCTGGACGACATGTGCCCCACCGACACCAGCGCCGGCCAGCCGACGGAGCGCAGCGGCAGCACGTCGATCCGCGCGCCGGCGCCGTCGTACACCTGCTGGAACCGGCCATCCGGCAGCTCGCGGTAGATCCAGCGCGGGCAGTTGGCGTTGCCGCACACGCGCGAGCCTTCCACCCACCACTCCGCCCGGCCGTCGCCGTTCAGGTCGCGCCGCTGCGTGGTGATCGCCTTCGGCAGCTCGGCCCGCCCCTCGCGCCTGAGCAGGTGATCGGGCTCCAGGTCGGCCCAGAGCTGCCGCACCAGCCCGCGCGGCGCCTGCACCTGCGTGGACGGCTGCGCCACCGCCGGCGAGGCGGCGAGCGCGAGGATTACCGCGGCGAGGAGCGAACGTGTCGTCATGGGAGGAGAGGGTTGGGTTGGGACCGCCGAATACCCGGCGAAAGAATAGGCCGAAGCGCACGTCTTTGTTTCATCGCTTCACCCATCCGGCCCCTGCGCCACTTCCGGGTGATGCCGTCAGACGAAACGCCGCGCCTCGAGATGTCGAAAGCGCGGCGTTCCCGTTGTGCCACCAGCAGACGATCAGTCCTGCTGCCGGCGGCGTTGCACGGCCTCCCAAACGTGCGAGAGCCCGTATTCACCTGCGAGCACGGCCACGCGTGCCTCATCGATCTGGGCATCGGGCCGGTCGAGCATCCCCGCGACGTCGCGCAGGTGCTTTTCAGTCCATCCCATCGCGTAGAACTTCATCTTCATCAGGATCAGCTCTTCCGGCGCCGAGAACATCGCGGTGCCGCCGGAAGGGATGCCGAGCCGGCGCGCGTGCGCGATCTGCCGCTCCGCGATCTCGTCGTCGGCCACGAACAGGTCGATCCTAAGACCGCGCTCGTTGTCGATGATGTTGAACTCCCCACCCGTCCGCACCGCCTCGAGCGCGGCGGCCTCGTCGTGGTAGTAGTCCGAGAGCGGAAAGCGCGCGAGGAGTCGTGGAACGTCGACGCCGCGAAGGCTCACCACCACGTCCACGTCGCGCGTGGTGCGGAGCTCGCCGTAGGTCATCGACCATCGACCCACCGATGGCGTACGGAATCCCGAGCTCTTCGCAGGTGCGGGCGATCAGCTCCAGCAGGTCAAAGGCGATCTTCAAGCTGCCTCCGGGCCACCTCGCGGTTCACCT
Organism: Longimicrobium sp.; assembly: GCA_035630095.1. Classification (GTDB taxonomy): domain Bacteria; phylum Gemmatimonadota; class Gemmatimonadetes; order Longimicrobiales; family Longimicrobiaceae; genus Longimicrobium. The sequence goes on along the minus strand of DASQLJ010000291.1, from coordinate 3,698 downwards.
GCTGGGGTGACCAATCGGGGTGAAGCGACTGCAGCTGCGCCGCGAGCGCCTGGAGCATGTACCGCGTCTGCTCGGCCGCTGCCTGCAGGCGCTGCGCGGGCGTCCAGCTGCTGTAGATCTCCAGCAGCCGGCGGTCGGGACGCTCCACCACGATCTCACGCGTTTCGCCGTTGATCGTGTGGAAGATCCCGGTGCGGTTGTCGGCTCGGTCCACGGCGGCTCCGTTGCAGGCACTGTTTCGCTCGACCGAAATGTAAAGCGGAACGACCGCAGACGAAAACGCCGCGTCTTCGAGATGTCGAAGGCGCGGCGTTCCCGTCGGTTTCGCGCGAGGCGGTCAGGACGCGCCGCCGAGCTGCTCCAGCAGCGCGTCGAGGCGGCGCTGCTTCTCGTGCAGCCCCTCGCGCATCTCGTAGTTGTCGGTGTGCGACGCCTCGTCCTGCAGGCCGCTCAGGTACGACCGGATCACGTCGGCCAGCAGGGCGGCATCGTCCTGCGCAAGCTGCAATGTGGTGCTCATCGGTTCCGCTCCGGCTCTGGTTGTGACGTTCGAAGCTCGACGGCCTCATCCTCCCACGCCCGCCCGCAACGGGCTCGCGCGTGGGGTCAGATGTGGATCGCGCGGCCGCCCACCGCGAGCGCGGCCTCCTTCACCGCCTCGGGGAGCGTGGGGTGCGCGTGCACCGTGCGGCCGATGTCCTCGGCCGCTCCCTGGAACTCCATCGCCAGCGCCGCCTCGGCGATCATGTCCGACGCGCGCGGCCCCAGCATGTGCAGGCCCAGGACGCGGTCGGTCTTCGCGTCGGCCAGCACCTTCACGAAGCCGTCGGGCTCGCCCATCGCCTTCGCGCGGCCGTTGGCGCTGAAGGGGAACTTGCCCACCCTGTACTCGCGCCCCGCGGCCTTCAGCTCCTCCTCGGTGCTGCCGACGGAGGCGATCTCGGGCCAGGTGTACACGACGTTCGCCACGGCATCGTAGTTGACGTGGCCGTGCTTGCCGGCGGCGAACTCCACCGCGGCCACGCCCTCCTCCTCGGCCTTGTGCGCCAGCATCCGCCCGCCGATCGCGTCGCCGATCGCGTAGACGTTGCCCACGCCGGTGTGGTAGCGCTCGTCCACCTGGATCACGCCGCGCTCCATCCGGATCCCCTGCTCCGCGATCCCCATCCCCTCGGTGTACGCGCGCCGGCCGACGGAGACGAGGAGGTAGTCGCACTCGATCGGCTCCTGCCCCTCCACCGACACGATCACCGTCTCCCCCTTCCGCTCCGCCCCGGTCACGCGCTGGCCGGTGCGGATGTCGAAGCCCTGCTTGCGCAGGATGCGGTCGGCGGTCTTCACCACCTCGCCGTCCATCCCGGTGAGGATGGTGGGCATCGCCTCGAGCACCGTCACCTTCGCGCCCAGGCGCAGCCACACGCTCCCCAGCTCCAGCCCGATCACCCCGCCGCCCACCACCACCAGGTGGCCAGGGACCTGGGGGATGGAAAGCGCGCCGGTGCTGTCGATGATGCGCTCATGGTCGAACTTTAGGAACGGCAGCTCGACCGGGACCGAGCCGGGCGCGAGGACGACATGCTTCGCCCGCACGGTGGTCTTCGCCCCGTCCGCCGACTCCACCTCCAGCGTCTCCGGCGAGGTCATCCGGCCGAAGCCGCGCAGCCACTCGATCTTGTTCTTCTTGAAGAGATAAGCCACGCCGTCGGTGAGCCCCTTCACCACGCCGTCCTTGCGCTTGTGCAGCGTGGCGACGTCGATCTGCGGCTCGGCCACCTGGATGCCGTGCACCTTCGCCTTGTGGCGGATCTGCTCGAACAGCTCCGAGCTGTCCAGCAGCGCCTTGCTGGGGATGCACCCGATGCGCACGCAGGTGCCGCCCAGCGCGGCTTCCTTCTCGATGCACGCGGTCTTGAACCCGAGCTGCGCCGCGCGGATCGCCGCCACGTATCCCCCGGGCCCCCCGCCCAGCACCACCAGGTCGAACGTCTTCTCGTCAGCCATCTATCCCTCAGCCGTCGGCATTTCGTGTTGGATGACCAGAAGTGCGGGCGTGCGATCCGCACTCCCGCACTTCCTCCGCCATGAGGCGATCACTTCTCCGTATCGCGACATCCATCAGTTCCTCGTACACGTCGTCGCCGGGATCGCCCCAGATCTTCCGCAGCGCCGACTCGCTCGCGGCAAGCCAGAATGCCCGCTCCTCGGCTTCGGCCATCTCGTCGCGCCGCTCCATCTCACCCCTCGATCAGCATGCTCATGGGGTCTTCCAGCATCTGCTTGATGGCGACGAGGAAGCGCACGGCCTCGCTGCCGTCCACGATGCGGTGGTCGTAGGTGAGGGCGACGTACATGATCGGGCGGATCACGATCTGGCCGTCCACCACCACCGGGCGCTGCACGATGTTGTGCATCCCCAGGATCCCCACCTGCGGCGGGTTCAGGATCGGCGTGGACAGCATCGACCCGAAGGTGCCGCCGTTGGTGATGGTGAAGGTGCCGCCCTGCAGCTCCTCCAGCGTCAGCTTGCCGTCCTTCGCGCGCTTGCCGAGCTCGCCGATGTCGCGCTCCAGCTCGGCGAAGGTCTTCCGGTCGGCGTTGCGGACGACGGGCACCACCAGCCCCTCCTCGGCGCCCACCGCGATGCCGATGTCGTAGTACTGCTTGAGGACGATCTCGTCGCCCTGGATCTCGGCGTTCAGCCGCGGGAACGAGCGCAGCGCGCCAATCACCGCCTTGGTGAAGAACGACATGAAGCCCAGCTTCACCCCGTGCTTCTTCACGAAATCGTCCTGCCGGCGCTTGCGCAGCTCCATCACCGCCTGCAGGTCCACCTCGTTGAAGGTGGTGAGGCTGGCCGTGCCGTGCTGCGCCTCCAGCAGCCGCCGCGCGATCGTCTGCCGGCGGCGCGACATGCGCTGGCGCGTCTCCGGCCGGTCGCCGCTCGCAGCCGGCTTCGCGGCGGCGGGCGCGGGTGCAGCCGCGGGAGCCGCCGGCTGCGCGGGCGCGGCCTCGGCCTGGCGCGCCGGGGCGCCGGCCGCGGCGCGGCCGTCCTCGATGCGCTTGAGCACGTCTTCCTTCGTCACGCGGCCGTTGGGTCCCGAGCCCTGCACGCTGGCGATGTCGAGCCCGTGCTCCGCCGCGATCGCGCGCGCCGCGGGCGACGTCGGCGCGTCCGCCGTGGCGGTCGCGGTCGCTGCCTCGGCCGGAGGAGCGGCGGGCGGCGCCGCGGCGCTTGATGCAACCTCGGCTGCCGCGGGCTTCTGCTCGCTCGGCGCAGCGGCGGCGGCGGGGGCTTCCTGCGCGGCGGCGGGGGCGGCAGCGCCGGCCTCCATCTCCGCGAGGAGCTCGTTGACGCCCACGGTGTCGCCTTCCTGCTTCTTCAGGGCGCCCAGCGTGCCGTCGGCGGGGGCGGCGACCTCGACGGTGATCTTGTCGGTCTCCAGCTCCACCAGCACCTCGTCCTTGCGGACGGCGTCGCCCTCCTTCTTGCTCCAGCGGCCGACGGTGGCCTCGACGACCGACTCGCCCAGCGGTGGCACGCGGATCTCGACCGGCATCTTCTTGAACCCAGGGTACAGGGGATAGGGGACAGGGGACAGCCGGCGAACGGCTTCGCGGGGCTGCGCTCCCGATCCAATCAGTCGTCTCGAACCACCTCTGACATCAGACAATCGGGCCAACGGCCAAGTGCGACGCGG
>DASQLJ010000290.1:0-3617 GCA_035630095.1 Longimicrobium sp. | reverse complement strand
CTGGCCGCGTGCGCCGCGTGGCTGGCCGCGACGCCGGCGGCCGGCCAGCGGGACGGAGCGAACCGGGCCGTCCCCATCACGATGCCCTTCGTGGCCGACTGGGAGGAAGCCATGGTGGAGCGCCAGTCCAGGCCTGGTCCTGGTGCAATTCGACGTGTCGCCCACCGGCGCGGTGGAGCCGGATGGGATCCACGTACTGCTGACGACGGACCCGGCCTTCGAGGAGGCGACCGTGGCCATCGTCCGCAGGCTGCGCTTCCACCCCGGCCGGCTGCTGCGGAACGGCAGCGCGGTGGAGAGCTGGGTCACGATGCCGCTCCACTTCGGCCAGGTGCTCGCGGCGGGGTGACGGGATTCGGCGAGGAAGTGGATTCGGCACGTGATGAAGGAGGAAACGGGCTGGTGGAGAAAATCCACCGGCCCGAATCTTTGTTCATCTCCCGGCGACGCGCTGCCCCAGCCCCCCTGGCACCCGGCGCCCGCCCCGCCACCCACCGGGGAACGGTGCCCTCGCCCCACGGCACCGAGGTACCAGCGTCGCTCGATCGCCCGGCGCTGTGACGCCCAGGTTCCACATGGCCACGGACACGAGGTGCCATACTCCCACACGTCCGGATCACCACGGCAACACGGGCCGATGGTTACAACTCCCTATGGTGCGTTGGGCGGACGGCGCGAAGGATGGCCGCGATGACGTCCAGGCCGACCTCGTGCCGCGGCAGCGCCAGAGCTCCTTCGGCTTCGGGGCGGAAGGGCGGTGGAACCGGGCGCAGTCCGCGTGCGGGCAGCGCCGGTTCAAGAGGCGCAGCCGCAGCAGGCCGGCAAGAGTGACGACGGTGCGTTGATTCGAGTAGTCCGCCCACGTCGCTCTCAGGCGGGAAAGACGGTACGCACCGGCTCCAGCGACTGCTCGAGCGTGGGGACGGGACGGGCGCTACGTCGAGCCATCGAAGCCTCCGGTCAGAAGGACTCTTCCGGAACTCACGCGCACTCCGTCCCTCAATCTACTCCGGCAATCTTTGCCTTCCTAGAAAAAAACGGGTTCACTCCAGGTGATTCATCTCCACCCCGATCTCTCAAAAAATAAAAAATGGTATGAGCTTGCCTCATACGGTCGCAGGACGACGGCTCTGGCTCGACGCGGGAGTCGTCGTCGTTTCGGGGGACGGTCGCCCCAGTTCCCCAATCGACGCCGGACAAAGTGCTGCCCGCGGATCTGCGGCGCCACGCCTTCGCACGGCGTCCCCCCAAGCCGTTCAAAGCGGCGGAGTTGCGCCAGCAACAGGAGTTTCCGCGGCACGCTTCTCGCTGAAGCCCGCTCTTCCTGATGCAACTGACGTAGCAGGAGCGGCGACCACCCCCGGCTGTCCGGAGCCGGCGCCGTACCGGGAATAGATCATAGGGAACCCGAGAAGAGCACACCCGCCGCGAGGCGGGGCCGCAGAGCCAGGGGTCTCCACGCCGAACGGAGACGGCCCAGCCGCCGAAGGTGAGAGTTGATGATGAAGCAGGCCGTGCACGCCCCACCCAGCGTTCCCCCCGTGGTTCCGGTGCTCCGCCGGCGCCCGCCCAACGCGGTTCCCCAGCTTTCCGAACGCCAGGAGCGGATGATCCGCTTCATCGCCGTGGTCACCCTGGCGTACTGGTCGTACTACATCGTCTGGCGGTGGGGGTGGACGCTCAACTGGCGCGCCTGGTGGTTCAGCGTGCCGCTCGCGCTGGCCGAGACGTGGGGGCTGGTGAGCGGCTTCATCATGGTGCACTCGGTGTGGCGGATCCGGCACCGGCAGCCGCTGCCGGCGCCGCAGGGGCTGTCGGTGGACGTGTTCATCACCTGCTATGACGAGCCGCTGGAGGTGATCCGGCGCACCGCCGTGGGCGCGCGCGCCATCCGCTACCCGCACCAGACCTGGATCCTGGACGACGGCAAGCGCGACGAGGTGAAGGCGCTGGCCGCCGAGCTGCGCCTGGGCTACCTGCGCCGCGAGACCAACCAGCACGCCAAGGCCGGCAACCTGAACCACGCCCTGGCGCACACCACGGGCGAGTTCATCCTGCAGCTCGACGCCGACCACGTGCCGCTCCCGCACATCCTCGACCGGGTGCTGGGCTTCTTCGGCGCCGACCCGAAGCTCGCGTTCGTGCAGACCCCGCAGGACTTCTACAACACCGACGCCTTCACCTACAACGTGAACGAGGCGTCGCGCCGGATCTGGGAGGAGCAGCGGCTGTTCTTCGGCGTGATCCAGCCGGGGAAGGACCGCATCAACGGCACCTTCTTCTGCGGCTGCAGCGCGGTGATCCGCCGCGCGGCGCTCGACTCCATCGGCGGCTTCAGCACCGAGACCATCACCGAGGACATCGAGACCTCGCTCAAGCTGCACGGGGCGGGGTGGAACAGCGCGTTCTACGGCGAGAGCCTGGTGTACGGGCTGGCGGCGCACTCGGCCGTGGCCTTCCACACCCAGCACCTGCGCTGGGGGCAGGGGGGGATGCAGGTGCTCAAGCGCTTCAACCCGCTCACCTACCCCGGCCTCACCCTGTCGCAGCGCATCAGCTACCTGGGCTCGCTGACGGCGTACGTGGGCGGGGTGCAGAAGCTGGTGTACTTCGCCGCGCCGCTGGTGTTCTTCACCACCGGCGTGCTGCCGATCAACGCGATGAACGCGGACTTCCTCCTCCGCTTCCTCCCGTTCCTGCTGCTCAGCCTGCTGCTCAGCGAGTCGCTGGGGCGCGGGCGCACCAACACCTGGGTGTCCGAGCGCTTCCACATGGTGAAGTTCTGGACCTACACCCGGGCGGTGTTCTCCGTCCTGAGCAACAAGCCGCAGAAGTTCAACGTGACGCCCAAGGGCCCGGGCCACGTGCCCTTCAAGACCTACGCGCCGCAGATGGTGCTGATGGTGGCCACGGTCGTGGCGATGGCGTGGGCCACGGTGGCCAGCGCGGCCGGGTGGGTGGCGTACCCCGGCTACGGCTGGGCCTCGCTCTCCTTCATCAGCAACGGCTTCTGGGCGGCGATCAACTTCGCGCTGGCCTTCTCGGTGGTGCGCCACTCGCTGAAGGTGCGGCAGCAGCGCAGCGACCACCGCTTCCGCGACCGCTTCCCGGTGAGCGTGCGCGTGGTGCGCGACGGCGGCCGGGTGAAGCGCGCGCACGTGGCGCTGGCGCAGGACCTGAACCCCGGCGGGATGAGCTTCCGCGCCACCGCGCCGCTGGCGCAGGGCACCGACCTGCGCCTCACCCTGCCGCTGCGCACCGCCACGGTGAACGTGAAGGCCACCGTGCTGCACTGCGACGGGGTGAAGCAGAAGGGGCGCCCCGACGCCTGGCGCATCGGCGTCCACTTCCAGGATGTGCCGGTGAACGTGCGCGACCTGATCGAGCTGCACTGCACGCAGCACGCGGTGCCCATGGAGCAGTCGCTCTACGGCTTCGCCGGCGCGGGGCTGGGGCTGATCGGCCGCTCGTTCGCGTGGGTGCTGAACAGCCGCCGAGAGCGCCGGCAGACGGTGAACCTCCCCGCCCGCGTGACCGTGGGCGTGCGGCGCCCGGGCGAGAAGCGGCGCCGCGAGCAGGTGGCGCTGCTCGAGGAGGTGAGCGCCGGCGGCGCCCGC
>DASQLJ010000289.1:0-13426 GCA_035630095.1 Longimicrobium sp. | reverse complement strand
GCCGCCTCGTCGCCGTCCAGGAACATCCCGCTGGGGCCGATGAACTTCAGCGCGTTCCACTCGATCGGGTTGTGGCTGGCGGTCACCGCCAGCCCGCCCGCGGCGCCCAGGTCTTCGACGGCGAGCTGCACGCTGGGGGTGGGGGCGATCCCCACGTCCACCACGTCGCAGCCGGCGGCCTGCAGCGCGGCGGTGGCGGCGCGCGCGAACATCGCGCCCGACACCCGGCTGTCGCGGCCGATCACCACGGTGTTCCCCGGCCCGCGGCGGCGCACGTAGGCGCCGAAGGCGGCGGCGAACCAGGCGATCACCTCGGGGGTGAGCCCGTCGCCCACGCGCCCGCGCACGCCCGAGACGCTCACCATCAGCCTGGAAGTATCGAGCACGTTCTTGCTTTGGTCTGGCGTGTATGACTACGAAAGAAGCGCCGCGGGCAGGCTGCCGGGGGCGCGCGTGCAAGGGGGCGGGAATGTCGGTCCCCACCTCACCCGCCGTCAAGGCAAACAGACGGCGCGCGGGCCCTTTCTCTGCAAGAACGGTTCTCGACTTGCGTTCGATGCGCCGAATGGTACCTTGGCGGGCCGTAGCGCCGTCACCCGCCCCCGCGCGAGAGTGTTGATTTGACGCAGCCGCTGGACAACGTGATCGCCGCCGCCGCGCGCGCCACGCCCGAGCGCCCCGCGCTGGCGGCCGACCCGCCCGCCAACGCGTTCGAGCTGGAGCGCCGCGTGCGCGAATTCAGCGACGGCCTGCGCTCGCTGGGGGTGCACGGCGGCCGGCTGGGGCTGCTGCTCCCCAACGTCCCCGCCTTTCCCACCGCCTTCTACGGCGCGCTGCGGGCGGGGTGCAGCACGGTGATGCTCAACCCGCTGCTCAGCCACCGCGAGGCCGGCGAGCACCTGGCCGACTCCCGGGCGCGCGGCGTGGTGACCATCGAGGCGATGGAGCACCTGGTGCCCCCCGGCACCCCCAAGCTCTGCGTGGACGCCGCCGACGGGTCGCTGGAGACCGGGTTCGACGCCGCGCCCCACCAGGCCACCAGCGACGAGCCGCTCGCGCGCGGCGACGGCGAGGCGGTGGTCATCTACACCTCGGCGATGGAGGGGTGGGCGCGGGGGGCGCGGCTCACGCACCGCAACCTCACCGCCAACCTGCACGGCGTGATCGAGGCGATGCAGCTCACCCCGGACGACTGCGTGCTGGGCCTCCTCCCCTGGGTGCACGCCTTCGGGCTCACGGCCACGCTCAACGCGCCGCTGGTCGCCGGCGCGCGCGTGGTCCCGTTCGAGCGCTTCAACCCCGTGCGCGTCCTCCACGCGCTGGAGGAGACCGGCGCCACCGTGCTCTGCGGCGTGCCGGCCACCTACGTGGCGCTGATCTCGGCGGCCGAGCGGCAGGGGGTGCCCGCGCACCGCCTGCGCGTGGCCGTCTGCGGCGGCGCGCCGCTCCGCGCCGAGGTCGCCCGGCGCTTCGAGGAGACCTTCGGCATCCCGCTGCGCGAGGGGTACGGGGTGACGGAGTGCGGCCCCGTCTGCCTGTTCAACCGGGTGGACCGGCCCAACCGGCCGGGGACGCTGGGCTACGCCTTTCCCGGCGTGGACGTGTCGGTGCGCGACCCGCGCGGCGAGGGGGTGCCGCACGGGCAGGTGGGCGAGATCTGCGTGGAGGGCGCCAACGTCTTCGCCGGCTACGTGGGCGATGCCGGCCGCCACGCCGAGCACTTCTGGGAGAACGCCTTCCGCACCGGCGACCTGGGGTGCGCCGAGGCCGACGGCGCCGTGCGCTTCCGCGGCGTGCAGAAGGCGATGTTCACGCGCGCCGGCTACAACGTGTACCCGCGCGAGGTGGAGCGCGCGCTGGAGCAGGACCCGCGCATCGGCAGCGCCTCCGTCACCACCGCGCCCGACCCGGCCAAGGAGAACGAGATGGTGATCACCGTGGTCCCCGCCCCCGGCGTGGAGCTGGACGAGGCGACGGTGAAGCTGATCTGCCGCGAGCAGCTCGCCGCCTACAAGCAGCCCGGCGTGGTGGTGATCGAGCACTGAGGGCGAGGCGGGGTGGCTCCGCGATTTACTGGCGCTTCGACGAGGATCGGTGCGGCCGCGGCGGCCCCCTCCCCCCGGCCCCCTCCCCGCGCTCCGCGGGGGAGGGGGGGAACGGCAACAGACGACGAGGCCCGTCCGGCTGCGGACGGGCCTCGTCGTTTGTCTTCCACTCAGCCGCTCAGAACCAGCGGGTCCAGTTGCTGTGGTAGTGCAGGTCGCGGCCGCGGGCGTAGCGGTTCGCGTCCACGCCGGCGATGTCGCCGTCGGGGAGGTTGCGCGCGTGGAACTGGTCCGGGCGCATGTCGCGGTCATATCCGTGCGAGCCGCCGTAGCTGCCGCCGTGCCGCATCCCCGCCGCGTATCCGCCGCCCTGGTCGTAGCCGCGCGGACCGGCGCCGTATCCACCGCCGCGGTCGTAGCCGCGCGGGCCGGTCGCGTAGCCGCCGGAGCGGTCGTAGCCGCGGCTCCAGCCGCGGGGGTCGCGGGCCGCGTAGCCCGCGTCGTAGCCGGAGTGGCGCCCCTGCGCCCGGTCCTGCTCGATCAGCCCCCACGGCACGTCTTCCTGCGCGGCGGCCGAGTAGGGCCGGCCCAGGAAGTCGGTCTCCCCCGCGTCCACGTGCTGGTTCGCGGAGGGGTGCGCCGTGGCGCCGTACCCGGCGTGCCACGGCGCGTGGCTCCCATAGCGCCCACCGTTGCGCATCCCGCCGTCGTAGCCCCGCATCCCCGCGTCGTAGCCGCGCGGGCCGCGGTCGTATCCGCCGCCGCCCGCGCGGAACGTCTGGTCGTAGCGCGGCCGCGCGCCCATCCCCCCAACGTGCGTCCACCCGCGGTCGTAGCCGCGCGCGTACCCCTGGTCGTAGCGCATCTCTTCCTCTCCCTTTGGCGCGCCGCCCGGCATGGACGGCGAGACGGGGGTGGAGTTGGGCAACGTCCGGGCCAGTGGGGAGCGGGAGAGGAGGATCGGTCGTGTCTCGACGGTTCGGACGGAGAAATGCCCGCTCCGGGGATATCCGCCGATCACAAAACGGAAACGCCCCGCCCGGAGATTGGGCGAGGCGCAGAGATGCCATCGAGCAGTCCACGCAGGTGGACTTCGTGTCGTTGTTGCCGCGGATTCATCCGCCCGGCTCACCGAAGCACGCCGCGCCGATGCCGGTCCTGTCTCGATCCGCTGACGTCCGTGGTGTCAGTGCCCGCACCCGCAGTCGCTGCCGCAGCCGGGTCCGTCGCCACCCTTGGGCGTGCGCGCGGCGGCCAGGGTGCGCCAGGCGCGCCGGCCCACGTACGCCAGCGCGGCGAGCACGATCAGCCCCGCCAGCAGCGTCTGCATCATCTGCGCGTCCACCCGTCCCTCCTCAGCCGAAGCCCAGCAGCAGGCCGCCGCGGTACACCACGAAAGCGGCCCCGTACGCCAGCGCCAGCATGTACGCGAACTGGAACGCCGCCCACTTCACCCCCGTGCGCCCGCCGCCCGTCTCGCGGACCACCACCGCCACGGTGCTCATGCACATCATCGCGTACACGTAGAACACCATCAGCCCCACCGCCACCAACGGCGTGTAGGCCAGCGCGCCGGTGCGCGGGTTGCGCTCGCGCTGCAGCTTCTGGCGCAGGTCGCCGCTGGTCTCGTCGGCGCTGCCCACGCCGTAGATGGTGCCCATGGTGGACACGAACACCTCGCGCGCGGCCAGCGAGCTCACGATCCCCACGCCGATCTTCCAGTCGTACCCCAGCGGCCGCACCACGGGCTCGATGGCGTGCCCCATCCGCCCCAGCACGCTGTTGGCGAGCTGCTGCTCCTGCGCAGCCTCCGGCGGCGTCCCCGGCGCGGCCTCCGTCTTCGGATAGGTCGCCAGCGCCCAGAGCACGATGGTGAGCGCGAGGATCACCGTTCCCGCCCTGCGCAGGAACATGCTCACCCGGTGCCCCACCGACAGCGCCAGCGAGCGCACGCTGGGCAGGCGGTACGGCGGCAGCTCCATGATCAGCGGCCGCGCGCGCCCCTTCAGCAGCGTCTTCTTGAAGATTGCCGCCATCCCCAGCGCCGTCAGCGTGCCCAGCAGGTACATCGCCAGCAGCGTGATGCCCTGCAGGTTGAAGATGCCGGCCACCGCGATCGGCGGGATGAAGGCGCCGATCAGCAGGGTGTACACGGGGATGCGCGCCGAGCAGCTCATCAGCGGCAGCACCATGATGGTGGCCAGCCGGTCCTTGGGGTTCTCGATGGTGCGCGTGCTCATCACCCCCGGCACCGCGCAGGCGAAGCCGGAGAGGAGGGGGATGAAGCTGCGCCCGTGCAGCCCCACGCTCCTCATGAAGCGGTCCATGATGAAGGCGGCGCGGGCCATGTAGCCCGTGTCCTCCAGGATGCCGATGAACAGGAAGAGGATGGTGATCTGCGGCAGGAAGACGAGCACGGAGCCGACGCCGGCGATCACCCCGTCCACGATCAACGAGCGCAGGTCGCCCTCCGGCAGCGCGCCGCCCACGGCGCCGCCCAGCGCGCTGAACAGCGTCTCCACCCAGCCGATCATCGGCTCGGCCCAGGTGAAGATCGACTGGAAAACCAGCGTCATCAGCAGCACGAACACCGCCGGGCCCCACACGCGGTGCAGCGCCACGGCGTCCACCCGCTCGCTGAACGTCGTCTTCCCCGTGTGCGTGCGGGTGGTGGTGCGGTCGATCACGCCGGCGATCCAGCCGTAGCGCGCCTCGGCCTCCAGCGAGCGCGGCGTGAGCCCCGCCGCCTCCACCTCCGCCCGCGCGCGCGCCACCACTTCCGCCAGGCCGCCAACGTGCGACAGGTGCGCGCCGATGGTGGTGACCGAGAGCAGCCGCAGCGCCTCCATCCCCGCCGCCTGCGGCTTGAAGCCGCCGCGCGCCAGGCACGCCTCCACCGGCGCCAGCGCGCGCGCCGCCTCGGCCGGGAGCTCGAACTGCCGCTCGGCCGGGGGGAGCGCCGCCGCCCGGTTCACCGCCTGCTTCAGCAGGTCCAGCCCCTCGCCCTTCGTCGCCACCGTCGCCACGACCGGCGCGCCCAGCTCCAGCGTGAGCTCCACCACGTCGATGCGGATCCCCGCGCCGATCGCGGCGTCCACCTGGTTCAGCGCGACCACGGTGGGGATGCCCAGCTCCAGCACCTGGCTGGCCAGGAACAGGTTGCGCTCCAGGTTCTGCGCGTCGACCACCACCACCACCACGTCGGGGGTGCCCACGCCATGCGCGCGGCCCAGCAGCACCCCCAGCGCCACCTCCTCGTCGGGGCTGCTGGCGCTGAGCGAGTAGGTGCCGGGCAGGTCCAGCACCGTCACCGGGTTCCCCTCGGCGTCGCGGTAGCGGCCCTCCACCCGTTCCACGGTCACGCCCGAATAGTTGCCCACGCGCTGCCGCATCCCGGTCAGCGCGTTGAACAGCGTGCTCTTTCCCGTGTTGGGGTTGCCCACCAGCGCCACATGCAGCACACCCCCGCCGCGCACGTGGGCGGGCGAGGGTGCATGGGTGGCGGCGAGCGCCCCGGCCTCGACTACGTCCATCTATTCCACCGTGATGTGCTCCGCCTCCGAGCGGCGCAGGGTCAGCATGAATCCACGCAGGCGCACCTCGATCGGGTCGCCCAGCGGGGCCCGGCGCACCAGCTCCAGCGTGGTGCCGCGGATCAGCCCCAGGTCCATCAGGCGGCGCACGGCGTCTTCGTCTCCGCCGATCGCCGTCACCTTGCCGCGCTCGCCCGGCTCCAGCTCCGATAGCGCTCGGGCCAAAGCCTCAGGCCCCCAGCGGCAGCACCGTGATGGTGCTGGCGAGCTGCGGGCCCAGCGCCAGCTTGCTCCCCTTCACCTCCAGCAGCATCCCGTTGCGGCTGTCCAGCACGCGCACGCGCGAGCCTTCGAACAGCCCCATCCCGCGCAGCCGGTGCGCCTCGCCCAGGTCGCACTCCATGCGCAGCACCGCGGCCTGGCACCCGTTGGCGCAGGCGGCGAGCGGGCACTCGGCACACGGCTCGGCCGGTGCCTTGGTGCGGCGGAAGAGGCGCTTCAGCATCGGGCTCGGGAGCCGTGGCGAAGGTGAGAATGAGTTTCAACGAGCTGAATGATACCCATTCTCACCCGCCCACGCAAGCGTTTGCGCCGCGTCGAGAACGGCGCCTCGAATCAGCATCATCCACCGTCTACACGACTTCCCCACGCATCGATCCCGACCGCGAAGAGATGTGTGCGGAGTCTCTGAATTTCCTGCCTTCACCTGGGATATCGACCGTGGCATGTCCATCCCCCGTCCCGCGAATCCTCGTCAGCATCACGTCGGCTCCATCGCTGCCCCGATCGTCCGCCGTGCCCCAGTCTCGGGCGCCCATCCGCAGACTCGCTTCGGAGCGGTCAGTCTCAACTGCGTTCATCAGATGGAGCACGCCTCAGCACCTGCCGTCTTCCCCTCCCCGTCCAATGCGGAACGTCTGACGAGCACGTGAACACCAGCGTGCCCGATACCCCCTGATCAACGCAGTTCAGCAGTGCTTTCACACGCATCCGATCACCCGGAGCGCGAAGTGCCCTTCATCTACCCGCCGCAGGGCCAGTGGGTGTCCACATTCACTTTCGATAACTCCGCCCATGCCGAGCCTGCAGCCGCTCGTCGCACGCGTCGGAGCCAACGGAATGTCCTGCGTGCGGCTATCTTGTCGGACCGAACCGATGGCGTCACGGATGGCTATGTAGGCGGCGTAAGATGCGTAACTTCCTCGCTCACCTCCGTCTTTCATCGCCTGCATCAGGCCACCGTGAGGACAGTGAAAAAGCACGCGCAAACCATTGCCCGTCAATGGTGTACGGAGTTAACGTGAGGCCGCGCGGCACCCCGCCGCGTCCTCCCCGAAATCGATTCAAACACGCTGGATGAGCGGCACGGCCACACCCCTTCTGCGCGCCACGGGATCGCAGCTCGCGCAGTATTTCCGTTATCGCTGCGACCGCAAGCTGCGCTGGGAGCTGGAGCCCGGCGCGGACGGCGTGCCGCGCCCCCAGGCGCGGGCGGGGATGGGCCTGCTCGCCGCCGCCGGCCGCAACTTCGAGCGGCACAAGATCGCCACGCTCCTGCGCCGCTTCGGCCCCGAGGCCGTGCTCATCGGCGGCACCACGCCGGCGGGCGATGCGCGCGCGCTCGACGCCGCGCGCGTGGTCGAGGTGCTGCGGGATCCGGGCAAGATCCAGTTCCTCGTCCAGCCCCGCCTGGAACTCCCCGATCCCGAAGTCTTCGCCGCGCGCTTCGGCATCCACCCGTCGCTGCTGGCGTTCGCCCCCGCGCACCCGGACCTGGTGCGCATCGGCCGCTGGCCCGACGGGCGGCTGCGGCTGGGGGTGATCGACGTGAAGTGGAGCCGCGAGCGCGCCGTGCACCACTTCGCGCAGGTCGCCTTCTACGTGATGCTGCTGGAAGAAACCGTCCGCGCGCACGGCATCGACGCGCGGGTGGACACCCGCTGGGGATGGGTGTGGAACCGCGGCTCGCGCGCGCCGCGGCGGTTCGAGCTGGCCGCCTACCGCCACCACGTCGAGCGCTTCCTGCGCGAAGACCTGCCGCGCGTCGCCGAGACCGAGCCCGCCGCCGCCGCGTGGCACCTGAATCCCGCCTGCGCCGGGTGCGGCTTCTTCACCCACTGCCGCGCCCAGGCCGACGCCGCCGACGACCTCGCGCGCGTCCCCGGGCTCACGCCGCTGGCCAAGGCGGTCCTCGCCGGCCGCGGCGTGCGCACCGTCGCCGACCTCAACCGCCGCGGGATCAGGGGCGACACCTACACCGGCTGCCACGCGCTGGAGAGCGGCGAGGGCGCGCTGAAGAAGCGGGCGATGGCGCTCAGCTACCGCCGCCTGGTGGAGCAGGAGAAGCAGACGCACCTGCTGGGCGAGGGCGAGGGCGTGCGCATCGTCCTCACCGCCGAGGGCGACCCCGTGAGCGGCACCGTGTTCGCCCTGGGCTTCCGCGCCGAGCGGGCCGGCGCCAAGCCGGTGGTCGACGTCACCCTCTCGCGCGCCGGCACCCACGCCGCCGAGGGCGAGATGCTGCGCGCCTTCCTGGCGCGGCTGGGCGAGACCGCCACCACCATGCTCGCCGCCGGCGCCACCCCCGTCGAAGGGCGCCGCGGGCCCAAGCCGCTGCACGCCTTCGTCTACGACCGCGCCGAGCTCGACCAGCTCCGCGCCGTCCTCCACCGCCACATGGCCGATGCGGACGCGCAGCCGGGGATCGCCGCGCTCGCCGGGCTCCTCTTCCCCGGCGGCGGCACCGGCGCGGCCGGGCTGCGCTCCGCCGCCGCGGCGCCGGGGACCGTCGTCGTCGACGCCGTCTCCGAGCTGTTCGCGCTCCCCGTTCCCTACGCGCTCGACCTCGCCGCCGTCTCCGCCGCGCTGCAGCCGCGCGAGGGCGGGCACCCCTGGCACCCGCGCGCCGACTACGGCTGGCCGCTCTCGTCGCAGGTCGCCTTCGAGCGCATCCACAACGTCTGGCGCCGCCGCCCGCACCGCGTGGCCGGCGTGCAGGAGAACGCCGACGAGGTGCGCGCCGCCATCGTGCACACGGTCCGCGACAAGCTGAACGCGGTCGACTCCGTGATCCGCGGCGTGCGCGAGCAGGCGGGGAAGACGCGCGCGAGCCGGCTGCGGCTGCCGGCCGGCGCCGCCGGCACCACCGTCTCCCAGCAGCCGATCGCCGACCCGGTGCTGGAGACGCTGCGCATCTTCACCGAGCTGGAGGCGGCGGCCGAGTCGCTGGCGATCCGCGCCCTGCACGCGCTCCCCTCGCGCGACCGGGCGCGGCGATGGGAGGCGATCACCGGGCTGGAGCCGGTGGAGCGCATTTCCGAGCGCGAGTGGACCTTCGAGTTCGACCCCGACTGCCGCGAGGCCAAGTTCCGCCCCGGCGAGTTCGCGCTGGTGCTGACCCACGACAACGGCGAGATGCTGCTGGAGAGCGACGCCAAGCCGTGGCTGCGCCGCAAGCTGATGGTGGAGCTCGTCCAGTACGATCTCGCCCACGAGCGCCCGCGCGTGACCCTGGCGTCGGACTACGGCTTCGCGCGGCTCGAGCGCGAGGGGCTGCTGCGCTTCGACCGGCAGTGCGTGCTCGACCGCGCCGAGGCCGACTTCAACACCCGCCGCGTCGTCGCCACCCTGCGGCGCCTGGCCGAGGGGCACGGCGAGGCGCGCTTCGTCCGCGCCCTGCTGGACGGCGCGGTCTCCGACGACTGGCTGCTCAAGCCGCTGGACGCCGACGCCGGCTGGCGCGACACCATCGCCGCCACCGGCCGCGACGTGCTCAACCTCGAGCAGTCCACCGCCTGGCGCGCCGCGTTCGAACGCGCCGTCACGGTGATCTGGGGCCCGCCGGGAACGGGGAAGACGTACCTGCTGGCGTGGACGCTGCTGGGCCTGGCCGCCGCCGCGAAGGCCGCCGGGCGCCCGCTGCGCATCCTGGTGAGCGCGGCCACGCACCGCGCCATCGCCAACGTGCTCGTCCGCGTGGCGCGCGAGCTGGCGGCGGCGGGGATCGAGCCGCCGCTGCGGCTGGTGAAGCTCGCCTCCCGCGGCAGCGAGGCCGACCGCGAGCTGGCCGGCGCCGGCGTGGACCTGGTCGGCGACGACCGGCTGGAGTCCGTCCTCGCCGAGTCCGACGCGACCGGCCTCCCCGTCGTCGTCGGCTCCACCGTCTGGTCGCTGTGGAAGCAGATGAAGGCGGCGGGGGAAGAGGAAGAGGCGGGCGACGTCCCCATCTCCCCGATGTTCGACGTGGTGGTGCTCGACGAGGCCAGCCAGATGAAGGTGGCCGATTCGCTGATCGCGCTGTCGTCCATCCGCCGCGGCGGGCGCGTGCTGCTGTGCGGCGACCACCGCCAGCTCGCCCCCATCGTCCGCGGCAGCTACGACGCGGAGAACCCGCTCTTCGGCTCGGCTTTCGCCCTCTTCGCCCAGCGCTTCGGGCGGATGACGCTGCGCGAGAGCCGGCGGATGAACGGGCCGCTGGTGGCGTACCCGCGGCGCACCTTCTACCCCGGGCTGGTGTCGGTGCACCCCGGCCGCCGCCTCGCCGTCGCCCCGCCGGCGGAGGGGACGGAGGCGATGGACGCGCTGATCCGCGACGCCTTCCTGCGCCCGGAAGATTCCGTGGTGTTCTGCACCTACTCCGGCTACACCGCCACCGCGCGCAACCCGTTCGAGGCGCGGCTGGCGGCGCGCATCGCCACGCTCGCCCGCGCCGGGCTGCGCGACCCCGCCACCGGCGAGCCGTACACGGCGGACGGATTCCGCGAGCAGGGTCTCGCGATCCTCTCCCCGCACCGCGCGCAGAACAGCGCGATCCTGCACGAGCTGGCGCGCGCCGGCTGGGCCTACGGCGAGCTGCCGATCGTGGACACGGTGGAGCGGATGCAGGGGAACGAGCGCGAGATGATCCTGGTCTCCTACGCCGTGGCCGACCGCGAGTACGCCGAGCGCGAGGCCGAATTCCTCCTCGACCCGCACCGCTTCAACGTGGCCATCACCCGCCCCCGCGCCAAGCTGGTGCTGCTGATGAGCGACCAGGTGCTGCGTGCCCTTTCGCGCGACGAGCGGGTGATGACCGGGTCGATGGCGGTGAAGGGATACCTCCGCCAGCCCTGGCGCCGCGTGCGCGAGATGGAGTTGCCGTCGCCGGACGGCGGCACGGTGACGGTGACGCTGCGGGTGCGCTGACGCCCCATCCGCGTCTGACCTGCTCGGAATCCTCCTCCCCCACGACGTGCTTGGACGCAGGGTCCCCGCGGGGTAGCTTGCGCCAGGGTCGAGGCCGATGAAGCCGCTTCGCGCGAGGGGGAGGATGGGCCGGTTGTCGGGGTGTGCTGAGGTGGGCGGATGAGCACCGCGGCCGTGCACGCGCCGTGCGACGAAGGCGTCGTGCGCGGCGCCCCGGCGCCGTCGGCGCCGCCGCGGTCGGGCGCGTGGGTGCTGGCCGCCGCGGTGCTGGGCTCGAGCATGGCGTTCATCGACGGCACGGTGGTGAACGTGGCGCTGCCGATCCTGCAGCGCGCGCTGAACGCCGACGTGGCCGGGGTGCAGTGGGTGGTGGAGGCGTACGCGCTGCTCCTTTCGGCGCTCCTGCTGGTGGGCGGCTCGCTTGGCGACCGCTACGGGCGCAGGCGCGTCTTCGGCGCGGGGGTGCTGCTGTTCGGCGCCGCATCCGCCGCGTGCGGAATGGCGCCCACGATCGGCTGGCTGATCGCGGGGCGCGCGGTGCAGGGCGTGGGCGGCGCGCTGCTGGTGCCGGGGAGCCTGGCGCTGATCAGCGCCTCGTTCCCGCCCGAGCGGCGCGGGCGCGCCATCGGCACCTGGTCGGGGTTCACCGCGATCGCGGGGGGAGCGGGGCCGGTCCTGGGCGGGTGGCTGGCGCAGGAGGTGTCGTGGCGGTGGATCTTCTACATCAACCTCCCCATCGCCGCCGCCGTGCTGGCGATCCTCGTCCTCCGCGTGGACGAGAGCCGCGACGAGCAGGCCGCCTCGGCGCCGCCCGACGTGGCCGGCGCGCTGCTGGCGACGCTCGGGCTGGGCGGCGTAACGCTGGCGCTGGTGGAGTCGGCGCGGCTGGGGTGGCGCTCGCCGTGGGTGCTGGCGGGGGCCGTGGGCGGGGTGGTGGCGCTGGCGGCGTTCGTGGCCGTGGAGCGACGGGCGCGGGCGCCGATGGTGCCGCCGGCGCTCTTCCGCTCGCGCACCTTCACCGGCGCCAACCTGCTCACGCTGCTGCTGTACGCCGCGCTCAGCGGGGTGATGTTCTTCCTCCCCTTCAACCTGATCGACGTGCAGGGCTACGGCGCCGCGGCGGCGGGGGCGGTGTTCCTCCCCTTCATCGCGCTGATGTTCCTGCTCTCGCGCTGGTCGGGCGGGCTGGTGGACCGCTACGGCGCGCGGCTGCCGCTCACCGTGGGGCCGCTGCTGGCCGCGGCGGGGATGGCGCTCTTCGCCGTGCCGGGGACGCGGGGCAGCTACTGGACCGGCTTCTTCCCGGCGGTGGTGGTGATGGGGCTGGGGATGTCCATCGCCGTCGCGCCGCTCACCACCACCGTGATGGGCGCGGTGGGCGCGCGCCACGCCGGCGCCGCCTCGGGGATCAACAACGCCGTCTCGCGCGCGGCCGGCCTGCTCGCGGTCGCCGCCCTCGGCCTGGTGGCGCTCGGCGCGTTCGGCTCGGCGCTCCCCGAACGCCTGGCGGCGCACCGCGTTCCGGGGGACGCCAGCCGCGCCGTGCTGTCCCAGCGCGTGCGCCTGGCCGCCGCAAGCGCTCCCGCCTCCGCCGTGCCGGCGGTGCGCGCCGCGGTGGACCGGGCGGTGGACGAGGCGTTCGTGCACGCCTTCCGCATCGTGATGCTCACCGCCGCCGCCCTCGCCGCCGCCAGCGCGGGGATCGCGTGGATGATGATCGACCCTGCGCGCCCGCCGCGCGAGAACGCTTCCCCGCCCTCCGGCTGATCGTCCCGCGTCCGAAGCCGACGGCGTGACGGAAGACTCCCTCCGCTGAATCGAAAGCGGCCCCGGGCGCAATGCCCGGGGCCGCTTGCACGCTCTGCATCGCCGTCGGCGCCGTGCCCGGTCATACGGATCGCACGAATTCCGTTTCGCGACCGGGCGGTTTGCGTGAGGGATTCGCGCCCGGAGGGCCGAGACGCCGACGCGCCCACTCTGTCGTCGCCGGAGCGAGCGGGGCCATGGCGCGCCGGCGGCTCGGCGCCGTTGGCAACGGCGGTATCGTTGCCTACGGCGCGCGAAGCCCGGCCCGGAGCGCAGCGGAGGGACACGCCCGCATTCCGCTCTTCCGTTCCGGGCCCCGGTACCGGCTTTTCGCACTCCGTATCAGCTCTCGGGTGCGCCGTCCTCTTCGAAGAACATGGTCACCGGATCGCCGGCGAAGCCCGCTTCGCGCACCAGCGCTTCCAGCCCGCCGGCCAGCGCGTGCAGGCGCTCGGGGCCCAGCCGGCGCATGGCGGCCTGCATCCGCACCTGCGCGGTCATCGGCGCGCTCTCCACCAGCAGCCGGCCGCGCTCGGTGATCGAGATCTCCATCCGCCGCGCGTCGTCGGCCGACGGTTCGCGGCGCGCCAGGCCGCGGTCCACCAGGCGCGTGACCACGGTGCTGACGGAGCTCTGGTGCGTGCTGGTGCGCTCGGCCAGGTCGTTCACCGAGCGCGCGGGCGACTCCATGAGCTGCTGGAGCACGAAGAGCTGCGCGCCGCTGATGCCGATCTCCTTCTCCACGGCGCGGGTGGAGATGCGCAGCGCGCGCACCAGCGCCCGCAGCGAGTCCATCACCACGGTCTGGTCCTGCGGCGAGGGGCCGGGGGCGGGTGCTTCCCTGTTCATCAATTCAAT
>DASQLJ010000288.1:0-16277 GCA_035630095.1 Longimicrobium sp. | reverse complement strand
ACGACGATCCGGAGGCGGTGGTGGGGCTTCTCCCCAGCATCATCCGCCGGCTGGGACCGCCTCCTCCGCCGCCCGCACCGGTACCGGTGGCCGAAATCTTCGAGGCGCCGTTCCGGATCTCCGACATGACCACCGTGCTGGTGGAGGCGGCGGCGGAGCCGATCCCCGTGCGCGGCAGCGACGGGAGCCTGTACGTCCGCGCGCAGCGGGCGCTGGCGGCGCGGCTCGTGCGCGCGCCCGCGTGGACCGCGGCGCTCCTGTTCGACGTGAAGACCGACGAGGATGGCGAGGACGACGCGCTGGCGGCCGAGCAGGAGCTGGAGATGCGCATCGGGATGGCGCTGGAGGTGCTCACGGCGCTCGGCCTGGCGACGATCGCCAGCGAGCGGGAGAGATGGCGGCTCTCCGCCACGAAGGCCGGACGCGCCTGGCTCGCACTCTCCGAGGGGGAGCGGCTGAAGCGCGTGCTGGACGCGTACCGCGCCTCGCCCCAGCGGACGCCGGCCGGATGGAGCACCTCGCGGGCGACGATCGACTTCCTGGCCGTGCACCTGCCGTTCTCGATGCAGGAAAAGAAGCCGGACCTGCGCGCCGCGCTCACCGCGGCGTTCCTCTCCGTCCCCGCCGGCGGGTTGGTCGCCGCGGATGCGTTCGCGCGCCACCACGCCGAGCTCCACAACCCGTTCCTGGGCCCCGATGCGGCGTACCTCCGCACCCGCGGCGGCGGCTACTACGGAACGCCCCGCACGCGCGAGGGATGGGAGACGATATGGGCGGGGATGCTGCTGGCGTTCCTGCGGCTGCGCCTGGCGCCGCTGGGCGGCGCGCGCCTCGGGCGCACGGAGGACGGCGCCGTCGCGTTCGCCATGTCCGACGCGGGGCGCTACCTCCTGGGCGGCTCGGACGAGTTCCGCCTCGCCGCGGAGGCGGGTGGCGAGCTGGTGGTGCAGCCCGACTTCGAGATCGTCTTCCTCTCCGCCGCGCCGCGGATCGAGGCGGAGCTCGCGCGGCTGGCGGAGCGCACGGGCACGGGGCACGTGGGCGCGCTCTTCCGCATCACCCGCGCGTCGGTGCTGCGCGCCGCCGAGACCGGCATCACCGCCGAGAAGATGCTGAAGACGCTGGGCGAGGTGTCGCGCGCGCCGGTGCCGGCGAACGTGGCGCGGCAGGTAAAGGACTGGTTCGGCGGCACGCGCCGCGTCCGCATCCGCCCCGCCGTGCTGGTTGAGTGCCCCGACTCCGAGACGGCGGCGCGGGTCACCGCGCTCGGCGGGCCTCAGGTGTCCGCGGTCACGCGCACCCTCCTGCGCCTGGACGGCGACGAGAAGAGCGTGGGCGCGCTGGTCAAGAAGCTGCGGGCCAAGGGCATCTTCGTGCAGAACTGACCCGTCCCCGCCCGCATCGCACCGTCTCCACCCCACTCGGCGGGCGAGGACTCGACGCACGTGGCCGGCCCAGATGGGGATCATGATCGCGGCCGGTGCTGCTGACCGGCCGCGCGGACGGCGTGCGTCGCGAGTATTCCACGGTGGAGAAACCGGACCGGGGTTGGCCGCGTACGTGGGGGAACGCTGCAAGGCCGTCCCTTCCCGCGAGCTCTTCCCCGAACCCCCCAGGACATGATGCCGAAGCTGACCGTGCTGCTGCTTGCCACCCTGGCCGCCTGTTCCACGATGCCGCCGGGCACCGCGTCGCCTCCGCCGGCCATGCCTCCGGCGCCGGCCGGATTCGGCCCCGGCGTGTACAGCGTCACGCTGGCGGACTCGGACCTCCCCCTTTCGGCCCCCACGGGGATGCGCACCGGAATGGTGGGAACGTGGGAGATGACGGTCGATGGACCCGGCCGCGCCCTGGTCCGCTTCAACGGACAACAGGTGGTCGACATGCCGTTCCAGATGCAGGGGAGCCAGGTCACGTTCTCGGAAGGCACCGGGCAGTACGCCTGCCAGGGCCCCGGCCGCTACACCTGGGAGGCGACCGCCGCCGGCCTGCGCTTCACCCGCGTGGAGGATTCCTGCAACGGCCGCGCGGTCGCCCTCACCTCCCGCGCCTGGACGAAGCGGCCGTAGCCCGTTGGCGCCGAGGCCTTCCCGCGGCTCTTCGTAGAACACCGACCGACGTTGGCTGAGCCCGATCGTGACCGTCGGGCTCAGCCAGGAGGCGGGCGCAGACGCCGAGCATCCGCCCCTCATCCACTCCACCACGTTCCCCTTTCCATCGACCTCCTTGCGCAGGTCCCCGCTGGAAGGCATGCATACGGCGGGGTTACGGCATTCACGCCCGCACGAGGGATGCTTCCGTGGCGAACGTCGACCAGACCATGATGAAGGTGCAGCGGATCCTGACGGGGCCGATGGGGCTTCGCGTCTCGCTCCAGGGCAACACGATGAACATCACGTTCACCGACGTGAGCACCCGGGTGAGCGTGACCGTGCAGGACTGGGGCGTCGACAAGAACGGCGATCCGCAGACGCTGGTCCGGCTCTCGTCCCCGGTCCTCTGGGAGGTCCCTCCGTCGCCGGGCCTGTACGAGTGGATCGCGAGGGAGGGCGGCAACTACTTCTTCGGGCACATCTCCGCGCACGACGACAACGACGCGCCGGGCAAGCTGTTCCTGGTGATGTCGCACACGCTGCTGGGCGACTACCTCGACGAGGAGGAGCTGTCCTCGGCGATGTGGGGCGTTCTCTCGACGGCCGACAAGCTGGACGACGAGCTCAAGGGGAAGTTCGGCGGCAAGCGCCTGGCCGACTTCGCCTGAGGTGCGGCGATGATCCGCACGGTGATCCACGACGCGGCGCTGTCGGCGGCCAAGGCGTACTCGCACGCCACGGTGGAGCCGCGCCACGTTCTGTACGCCCTGGCCAGGCACTTCCGCCAGCGCCCCGAATGCGAGGCGTGCTTCGCGCCCGCGAAGCGCGCGCTGGAACCCGCGGGAAGCGCGTACGGGACGCCGACCGTGAGCGACGCCGCCACCACGCTCCTCGACACGCTCAAGTCCGACGATGCCGGGATCGCCGCGCTCCACCAGGCGTTCCAGGCGACGGGCGACCCCTCGGGCGGCGGCGTCGCGGGGCAGGCGCCGCAGACGGCCGAGGAGGAGGCCGTCCGGGCGGGCGTCGCCGCCGCCCCCGCGACGGGGACGGAGACGATCGCCGACATCCTGGCCGAACTCGACACACTGGTGGGGCTCGGGCCGGTCAAGACGCAGGTCCGCAAGATCATCGCGGTGGTGCAGGCGAACGAGCAGCGGGAGAAAGCGGGGCTGAAGCCGGTGAGGCCCGGCCTGCACCTGGTGTTCACCGGCCCGCCGGGAACCGGCAAGACGACCGTCGCGCGCATCGTGGCCCGGCTCTACGCCGCGGCCGGGGCGCTTCCCGGCGCGAAGTTCACGGAGGCCAGCCGCTCGGACCTGGTGGCCGGGTACGTCGGCCAGACCGCGATCAAGGTGCGCGAGGTGATCGACCGCACGAAGCCCGGCGTGCTCTTCATCGACGAGGCGTACGCCCTGACCCCGAGGGGCGACGTCGACTTCGGCCACGAGGCGATCTCCACGCTGGTGAAGGCGATGGAGGACCACCGCGACGAGCTCGCGGTGATCGTCGCCGGCTACGAGGAGCAGATGACTGACTTCATCGGCTCCAATCCCGGCCTCCGCAGCCGCTTCAAGACCTACATCGCCTTCCCGAACTACTCGGCGGCGGAGCTCACCGAGATCTTCGAGCGCATGGCGGCCGACGTGGGGATCGGCCTGGGCGAGGGCACGTGCGCGACGGCGGAGCGGGTCTTCGCCCGCGCCGCCGGTAAGCAGGATTTCGGCAACGCCCGGTTCGCGCGCTCGCTCTTCGAGCAGGCATACGGCAGGATGGCCGCGCGCGCCGCCGCCGACGGCGCCGTCACCGTCGACGAGCTGACGGACCTCCTCGCCGGGGACATCGACGACGATCTCTCGATGCTCGCCCCGGAGACTCGCCGGGTCGGCTTCTGAGATCCTGCGGATAATCGAAAACCCGTAGCGGAAGCCCAAGCCTCGGCTCCCTCTACGGGTTTCGATGTTGCAGCCGGCAACGGGACCGACGCGCATCGCGCCGGCATCGCCACCGTCCGACCAGCGCGAGACAACTTTGTCTCACGATGCGGGACAATTCTGCTCCACCTCGACTTCGCGGCGGACACGCCGATCCTTCCCCGATCCGATAACGACTTCCATCACAAGCAGTTAGATCGACAGAGGCACTACCCCGCGTCGAGGCGCAATAGATGCGCCCTCGTCCGCGGATGTGTTCGATGCCGCGGAGTCCTCGCGCCCGTACCGGATCTCTCCCGGCCGAATCCACCCGGTCCGGCTGGTCCCCTCAACCTGCGGCGTCTGTCGGCGAGCGAGCCGTAGCCGCTGCTCCGAAAGTCGCCGCGCACGGCCGACGGCGCTTCTCGGTTCTCCGCATCAAACCGCCAGAGACACCGCGATTCTGCCGTCCCGCGCCGCGCCGGGTCTCGCCCCTCGAGAGGACAGGATGAACATACGAGCCTGGAAGGTCCTGCTGTCGGCCGGCGTGATCGCCGCCGCCGCGGCGCCTGCGGCGGGCGCCATCGCCCGCGAGCGCCCGCCGCCGCCCGCCGCGCACCATTCCGCGCGAGAGAACCCGGCCACGCACAACATGATGCTGGTGGGCGAGAACACCGCGTACCTGTCGCACCTGCCGATGTTCGAGGCGCTCGACGACGCTGGCACTGCGTACCACACGCCGCATCGCTTCCAGGTGATCCTGGAGGTGACGTTCAGCAAGAACGGGCGGGACGTGACCCGGCGCTACCTGGACGATCGCAAGCGTCACCCGGCCGAGAAGATGTACACGCTGAACCCGGCGGACTTCGTCCTTCCCGACCTGTTCCCTGCCGGCTCGCGGGCGGGGCTGGACCGTTTCGCGGCGAACAAGGTCTTCCGCGGCCACCTGGAGCGCGGCGGGCAGCCCATCCCCGCGCTGGACGGCGTGCAGGTGAACGTCCGGCGCGTGATCCGCTCGGCCACCTTCGACCCCGCCGTGCAACAGCCGCAGCGGCTCAGCTACATCCTTTTCGGGAAGACGGGGGAGCTGTTCCTGGCCCACGCCATCTCGCGCCCGCCCGACTTCGACCAGATCCTCTCGGTGCACGTGGACGGACACACGTTCACGGACGACGAGCTCGCCCGAGGCGTGGAGATCACCTTCCCGTCCCTGGCGAACACGTCCACCCAGCGCATCCGGCAGGACGCGACGGGCGAGGGAGAGGCCCGCGTCGCCGGCGCGCAGCAGGCGACCAACGTGCGGATCCACGCGGCCCGCGAGCTCTACTTCGAGGAAGGCGAGCTGCACATGCCGGCCACGTTCGACAACACGGCCGAGGAGACGCAGGCCGAGTTCTAATACCAGGTCGGGAGATTGACCGTGCATTCCTCACCGACCTCGCAATCGTGAGAACCGGTATAACGGCGGCGGTTCTGGCTGCGTCCGAACCGTACGCCGGCCCCGTTCGCACGAGCGCCGGCCCGGCCCCCCGAGGGGCTGGGCCGGCGCATTCGTGCTCACACCCGTGAGCACGCACCGGGAAGGTGCGGCGGACGGAGCGGCTACCGGTACGCGGCGGCGATGCGCTCCAGGCCGGCGTCGATCTCCGCGCGCGGAACCCAGCGGCCGCGCGCCATCACCCCGTCGATGCGCGAGACGTTCGCCACGTCGGCCAGCGGGTTCGCCCGCAGCAGCACGAGGTCCGCGCGCTGGCCCGGCGCCACCGTGCCGAAGCGGTCCTGCGCGCGGAAGTACTCGCCCACGCTACGCGTGCCCGACGCCAGGATCGCGAACGGGCTCATCCCCGCCGCGCGCATGTGCCCCAGCTCGCGGTGCAGCGAGAAGCCGGGGACGCTGAACTGCTGCGGCGCGTCGGTGCCCATCAGGATGCGGGCGCCGCCGCGGTGCAGCGCGCCGAGGACGCGCACGCGGTTGTCCACCACGTTGCGGCTCGCGACGGCGTTGAACTGCGGGCTGGCCATGCGCTGGCGGAAGGCGTTCGTCCACGCGTCCACCTGCTGCCGCGGCACGTAGCGCAGCTCGGGATAGGCGCGCAGCGCATCCAGGTCGGCCGTGCCGTAGAGCACCTCCCAGAGCGCCATCGTGGGCACCACCCACGCGCCCGCCGCGCGCGTCCGGCGCACGGCGTCCGCCAGCCGCGCGCTGTCCACCGGCCCCGCCTCGCCGTTCAGCGCCTCCACGTAGCCGTCCAGGTGATCGAACGTCTCCTGGCCCGAGTCGATCGCGTGCATCAGCCCCACCGCTTCCGGCACGTGGCCGCCGAAGCGGATGCCCACCTCGCGCGCGGTGCGAGCCATCGCGTCGTACTCGGGGCGCGTGAGGCCGGGGTGCACCTTCAGCAGGTCCCACCCCTCCGCCTTCTGCGCGCGCACCATCGCCGCCGCCTGCTCGGGCGAGGTCACCGACTGGCCGTTGAAGCTGGGCCCGGCCAGGTACAGCGTGGGCGAGAGCACCTCGCCGCTCGCCGCGCGCCGGCGCAGCTCGAGCTGGCCGGGCGCTCCCAGCATCCCGCGCACGGTGGTGATCCCGTTGGCGAGGTAGAGGAAGAGCACGCGCTCGGTGTACTCCGGCGGCGCGTTGGGCGGGGGAACGTGGCCGTGCATCTCCGCCAGCCCCGGCATCAGGTACTTGCCGCGCCCGTCCACGCGCCGCGCCCCCTCCGGCACCCGCACCGACGCCGCGGGCCCCACCTGCACGATCCGGTCGCCGCGCACCACCACGGTCTGGTTCCCCAGCACGCGCTCGGTGTCCATCGGCACCACGGAGACGCCCACGAATGCAGTGATGGTCGTGTCGGAAACGGGCTGGGGCGGCGCGCACGACGCGAGCGCGACCGCGAGCGCGGGGACCAGTGGGCAGGGCATGGCGGGTCCACTCCCGGTGCGAGAGACGGTGGAGGAGAATGGCGAGAGATTGGTGTACGCGCGGGGCCGCGGGGCTGTTCCCGCGGCCCCGCACCTCAACACACTCGTTGGACGTGATCCACGTGAAGTGCCCCGCGCCGGGGCCGCGGGCGCTCCACCGCCTGGCGGTACTATTGCTTATCGTACAGGATGGCGGACTCCCCGAGACAGAGACACGCGAGATGATTTACCAGGCGACGGAAGATACGGCTGGTTCCTTCCCCCTCCGCGAGGCGTTCGTGGACTGCCGCGGGGAAACTCGCGAATTCCTCATCGACTTCACCCGCAGCGACGATCACCGATCCCTTCGCGCGGTAGAGATGTCCGACGCCCACGGCCGCTACGAGTTCACCGCGATGTCGGAGGCCGACCCTTATCTGGCGCTGTATCGGTTGCGAGGGACGATCCGGCGCGAGTTGGCCACGCGATACCTGCAGTCGAACGGCGGTCGACTGGCGCTGTCGCATGATGAGCTGAAAGGCAGGATCGGTTACGGCGGCCTCGCGATCGATGGGAAGTTCGTGAGCTTCGCCGATCTGGTGGAGCTGATCCAGACGTACGAAGGATTCAACATCTCGCTCCAGATCCACGACGCCATCGGCGTCTGAGTCCCGTTACGTGAGCCAGAATGGTTTCCAGCCGAAGAAAAGACCCCGGCCCGAGTGGACCGTCCGGCGGGACTTGACAGTCCGCTCGGGAACCGCTATCATTCGTGCACGGAGAAAAGTTCAGCCTTTGGGACCTGGACAGCCTGCTGTCCGGTCCCTTTTCTGTTTTTCTCCTGCGGCGCGGGGCGCATCCCCCGCGGGAGCACAGACGGTCGGGTGAGTACGGAAATACCGCACCTTCGGCAGTCGGTCATCAACACTGGAGTAATCGGTATGCGTACCACCGGAACCGTGAAGTGGTTCAACGACAGCAAGGGCTTTGGGTTCATCACGCCCGAGGACGGCGGCAAGGACCTCTTCGTCCACCACAGCGCCATCCAGGGCAGCGGCTTCAAGTCGCTCGCCGAGGGTGACAAGGTGGAGTTCGATGCCGTGCAGGGCGCCAAGGGCCCCGCGGCCGAGAACGTCACCCGCGTCGGCTGAGCCGGCACCGCGGCCAACGCCGCGGCGCCACGAGGGCCACTCCCGTTCGCGGGGGTGGCCCTTTTTGCGTCCGTACGCTTTGCCTGGGCCCGTCCACGGCTTAGAATTGTCTCGCAACCACTTCCCCCGTCACACTAAGCGCGTCCCTCCCTCGGCCGCGTCCCGCATTTCCCGATGAACGCTCCAGCACCGCAGACGCACGCGCCGCATCCGGCCGACGGCGGGGTCGTCGGGCCGAGCGACCGCGCGTTCGGGCTGACGTTCGCGGGCGTGCTCACGGTGGTCGGGCTGCTGCCGCTGGTGCGGGGCGGCGGGGTGCGGGCGTGGGCGCTGGCCGCGGCGGCGGTGTTCCTGGCGGCCGCCCTCGCGTGGCCGGCGGTGCTGACGCCGCTGAACCGCGTGTGGCTGCGCTTCGGGCTGCTGCTGCACCGCGTGATGAACCCGGTGATCCTGGGGATCGTCTTCTACTTCGTCATCACGCCGATGGGGCTGCTGATGCGCCTGGCGCGGAGCCGCCCGCTGAAGCTCGGCTTCGACCCCGCCGCGCGCAGCTACTGGATCCCGCGCGAGCCGCCCGGGCCGGAGCCGGAGACGATGAAGCGGCAGTTCTGATCGCGAGGAAGCTGGATCAGCGGCGCTTCGACGACTCGCGTCCGAGGGCGGGCGATAGATCCTTCGGCCTGCAAATGTCGCGGTAGACGAGAGTTGGGCGAGGTCGGCCTCAGGATGACAATCGGGACGAGGCGTGTCCCGGATCATCGTGACGACTCAGCACCCTGGCACGCCCTCATCACCAATCCACGAGAGCCCCCGATGTCCCTTCTCGCCGAGCTGTGGCAGTTCCTGCGGGTGCGGAAGAAGTTCTGGCTGGCGCCGATCATCGCGGTCCTGCTGATCGTGGGCGGGCTGCTGGTGCTGGTGCAGGGGTCAGCGCTGGCGCCGTTCATCTACGCGCTGTTCTAGGCGGGTGCGGGTTCTCGGCCTCTCCGCCTTCTACCACGACAGCGCGGCCGCCCTGGTGGTCGACGGGCAGATCGTCGCCGCCGCGCAGGAGGAGCGCTTCACCCGGCGCCGGCACGACGCGCGCTTTCCACGCAACGCCATCGCCTGTTGCCTGGCAGGGGCGGGCGTGTCGATGGGCGACGTGGACTTCGTGGCGTTCTACGACAAGCCGCTGCTCACCTTCGAGCGGCTGCTGGAGACGTACCTCTCCTTCGCGCCGCGCGGCTTCCGCTCGTTCCGCACGGCGATGCCGGTGTGGCTGCGCGAGAAGCTCTTCCAGAAGGAACTGCTGCGGAAGGAGCTGAAGACGCTCGCGCCCGAGGCGGACTGGGAAAGCCGGCTGCTCTTCACCGAGCACCACCTGAGCCACGCGGCCAGCGCCTTCTACCCAAGCCCTTTCGCCGACGCCGTGGTGCTCACCATGGACGGCGTGGGCGAGTGGGCCACCACCAGCGTGGGCCACGGCGCCGGCAACCGCCTCCAGATCGAGCGCGAGATCCACTTCCCGCACTCGCTGGGGCTGCTCTACTCGGCCTTCACGCAGTACACCGGCTTTCGCGTCAACTCGGGCGAATACAAGGTGATGGGGCTCGCGCCGTACGGCGAGCCGCGCTACGCCGGGCTGATCCTGGAGCACCTGCTCGACCTCAAGGACGACGGCTCGTTCCGGCTGGACCAGCGCCATTTCGGCTACTGCACGGGGCTGGAGATGACGAGCCCCGCGTTCCACGAGCTCTTCGGCGGGCCGCCGCGGAAGGCCGACGAGCCGCTGACGCAGCGGCACATGGACCTCGCCGCGTCGGTCCAGGCGGTGACGGAGGAAGCGGTGCTGCGGCTGACGCGCGCGGCCGCGGCCGGGAGCGGGTCGCGCAACCTGTGCCTGGCCGGCGGCGTGGCGCTGAACTGCGTGGCCAACGGCCGCGTGCTGCGCGACGGCCGCTTCGAGCGCATCTGGATCCAGCCCGCGGCGGGGGATGCGGGCGGCGCGGTGGGCGCGGCGCTGGCGGCGTACCACGGCTTCCTGGGCCACGAGCGCGAGCCGCCGGCGGTGCTCGACGGGATGCAGGGGAGCTACCTGGGCCCCGCGTTCCCCCAGGCCGAGATCGAGGCGCGCCTGGCCCGCGCCGGCGCGCGCTTCACGGTGCTGGAGCCCGGCGCGCTGGTCGACACCGTCGCCGCGGAGCTCGCGGACGGGGAGGCGGTGGGGTGGTTCCAGGGGCGGATGGAGTTCGGCCCGCGGGCGCTGGGGGCGCGCTCGATCCTGGCCGACCCGCGCTCGCCCACGATGCAGAAGCGGCTGAACCTGGCGGTGAAGAAGCGCGAGTCGTTCCGCCCGTTCGCGCCGTCGGTGCTGCGCGAGCACGTGGCCGAGTGGTTCGAGCTGGACGGCGACAGCCCGTACATGCTGCTGGTGGCCGACGTCGCCGAACCGCGCAGGATCGCCACGACCGCGGACGAGCGGGCGCTGTTCGGCATCGACCGGCTGAACGTGCCGCGCTCGCAGATCCCCGCGGTGACGCACGTGGACAACTCGGCGCGGCTCCAGACGGTGCACCGCGAGACCAACCCGCGCTACCACGCGCTGCTCTCGGCCTTCCGCGATCTCACCGGCTGCCCCGTGCTGGTGAACACCAGCTTCAACGTGCGCGGCGAGCCCATCGTCTGCACCCCCGAGGACGCGTTCCGGTGCTTCATGGGCACCGACATCGACGTGCTGGCGATCGGCGACTGCCACCTCCTGCGCGACGAGCAGGACCCGGCGTTGCGGCGCGAGCATGCGGACGCGTTCGAGCCGGATTGAGGCTGTGCGCGGGAACCGGACTGAGGAATGACGCCAGAGCGGCGGCATCGATCGGCGGGCCGACAAACGGGGCAGCAAAGGCGTCCGCGATCGTATGGACGTACCGAGTGCCGGCCGAGAAGACAGGACAGCGAGGGCGGCAGAGATTCGCGAATATGCGAGTGAACTCGCCGCCTCGCCGCTACAACGGCACACAGTCCGCCTTCGCGGACTTCAATAGCGAAGGTCGATCCGGTCACGCCGGCTCTCCTCAAGCCAGATCCCTCCGCTCCGAATCTCCCACGAA
Source organism: Longimicrobium sp. (assembly GCA_035630095.1). Classification (GTDB taxonomy): domain Bacteria; phylum Gemmatimonadota; class Gemmatimonadetes; order Longimicrobiales; family Longimicrobiaceae; genus Longimicrobium. Next base: position 5,127 of record DASQLJ010000288.1, on the reverse strand, counting down.
TGTCGAAGAAGTCGCGTAAGCAGGCTCAGACGTCAGCCCCCGCACAGCCGCCAGCCCCCAAGCCGCGGGCGGCGAGCCGCGCGCGGGCGAGTGGGCCGCCGGCACCGCCCTCGCCCGGGCGGAAGCGGCTGTTCACGGCGGTGATGATCGCGTTGCCGTTCCTGCTGCTGGGGATGCTGGAGCTGGGGCTGCGGCTGGTGGGGTTCGGGCGCTCGTACCCGCTGTTCGTGCAGGCGCCGGCGCCGGGGTACCTGCTGCCCAACGCCGAGGTGGCGCGGCGCTACTTCCGCGCGGGCACCATCGTCCCGATCCCGCAGGCGGACTTCTTCCGCGCGGAGAAGCGGCCGGGCACCTTCCGCATCTTCTTCCAGGGCGAGTCGTCCGCGGCGGGGTTTCCGTATCGCCACGGCGGCGCGCCGTCGCGGATGCTGCAGGCGCGGCTGCAGGCCACCTTCCCCGACCGCGAGGTGGAGGTGGTGAACACCGCGCTCACCGCCATCAGCTCGTACACGCTGCTCGACCAGGCCGGCGAGATCATCGCCCAGCAGCCCGACGCGGTGCTCATCTATACCGGCCACAACGAGTTCTACGGCGTCTACGGCGTCGCCTCCACGCAGCTCCCGGGGCGCAGGCGCACGCTGATCCGCGCGTACCTCGCCCTCAGCCGCCTGCGCGTCACCCAACTCCTGGCGCGGCTGATCCCCGCGCGCGGCGCCTCACCGTCCGCCGCCGGAGCGCCGCGCACCGCGATGGAGCTGATGGCGGGGGATCGGAAGATTCCGCTCGGCTCGCCGCTCTATCGCGAGGGGCTGGACCAGTTCCGCGACAACCTGGCGGCCCTCCTCTCCCGCTACCGCGACGCGGGGATCCCGGTGCTGATCGGCACGGTCGCCAGCAACGAGCGCAACCAGCCGCCGTTCGTGAGCGGCTTCGCGCCGGGCGCGGACACCGCGGCGTGGCGGCGCAGCGTCCGCGCGGGGACGGAGGCGATGCGGCGCGGCGACCTCGCATCCGCCGAGACGGCGCTGCGGACGGCGGTGCGCATCGACAGCACCGCCGCCGACGGGCTGTTCGCGCTGGCCCGCGTGCTGGATCGGAAGGGCGACGCGGCGCAGGCGCGGGCGTTCTACCGCGCCGCCCGCGAGCACGACCAGCTCCGCTTCCGCGCGCCGGCGGCGATCAACGCCATCATCCGCGAGGAGGCGGCGCGGCACGGGGCCACGGTGGTCGAGACGGAGCGGGCGCTGGAGCGGGCAGCGCCGGGCGGCGTGGTGGGCGGCACGCTGATGCTGGAGCACCTGCACCCCAATCTCGACGGCTTCTTCCTCATCTCCGACGCGTTCTACGAGGCGCTGCGGGCGAAGCGGATGATCGGCCCATGGCGCGGGTACGTCCCCGCGGCCCCGGCGCGCGCGGAGCTGCCGGTGAGCTCGCTGGATTCCGTCGTCGGCGTGTTCCGCGCGGACCGGGTACGCTCGGGGTGGCCGTTCCAGCCCGCCGGCACCGTCGTCACCCCCGTCGTCGACACGCTCCACCCGCGCACGGCCGAGGAGGAGCTCGCGCAGGCGGTGGTGCGCGAGACGGTGCCCTGGCCCGACGCCACCGACCGCCTCCGCGGCCGCTACGAGCAGGCCGGCAACCCCGCCCAGGCGCTGCGTGCCGCGCGGGCGCTGGCGTACGAGTACCGCACCGAGCCCACGGGGTGGATGCAGGCCGGGCAGCTCGCCTACAACCTGGGGCGATGGGACGAGGCGCTGCGCTACATCCGCCGGGCCAACGCACTGCAGGAGACGGTGGAGAACGCCCAGCTCGTCGGTCTCCTGCTGCTGCGCCGCGGCGAGCACGACGCGGCCCGGCGCCAGCTCGGGCGCGCGGTACAGATCTCCGGCGGCGACGCGCGCGTGAGCCGCACCGCCGCCGCCGCATCCGCGCTCCCCACCCTCGAGCGCACCCGCGCCACTGCCCCGGCAGACACGGCGGCGCTGTTCAGGCTCGCGAACGCCTACGCGCTCACGTACCAGTACGACCGCGCGCGCGAAGCCCTCGCCGCCCTCCAGCGCATCGCCCCCACCCACCCCGGCGCCCGCGAGATGTTGAGCGTGCTTCCGCGCTGACGAGCTTCGGATGCGGAGTTTGACCATGCATTCCTCACTGGACTCTGAGATGTCATCCTGAGGCCGGCCAAGCAGTTATCGCGGAATGAGCTGTTCGACGCAGGCCGAAGGATCTATCGCAGATCGCCGCGAAGAAGCCGCCGGTAGCGCGTCCTATGTCATAGATCCTTCGCGCTGCGAGCGTCGTGGCGGCCGCGGCGCAGGCGTGGTCGCGCTCAGGATGACAATCCTCGGTGCGAGCTCAAGAAGTAAAGTGATCGCTGACGCCGCTCCTTCTCTGTGTCCTCCGTGCCCTCTGTGAGAGTGGCTGTTAGGATGTCGGTACGAAGCGATCGGCCGTCAGCCCGCCGGCCGGCCACACGCCACACACCCTGCCGATCCGCATGGACCTGTCGATCACCCGCCGCGACCTGCTGAAGCTGGGCGTCGCGACCAGCCTGGCGCCCGCGCTGCGCTGGCTGCCCGACCCGCGCTCCTTCACCTTCGCCTTCCTCAGCGACACCCACCTTGGGCTGGAGGGCCGTAACCTGGAGGCGTGCCGCACGCTGATGCGCGAGATCGCCGAGCGGATGCGGCCGCGGCTCGCCATCAACGGCGGCGACGTGACGGACTACGGCTGGGCGGGCGAATACGACGGCTACGACCAGGTGCTGGCGGGGATCCGCTTTCCCGTGCACCACGTCCCCGGCAACCACGACGTGCGCTGGGCGCCGCGCGGGCTGCAGATCTTCCGCGAGCGCGTGGGGCCGCCGTTCCGCTCGTTCGGCCACGCCGGCTGCCACTTCGTGCTGATGGACAGCACCGTCCCCCTCTCGCACTACGGCCACTACGAGACCGCGCAGCTCCGCTGGCTCGAGGCCGACCTGCGCCGCGTGGGCCGCACCACGCCGGTGCTGCTCTTCACGCACCACTGGGTGGGCCGCGCGCCGGTGATGGTGGACAACCAGGACGCGCTCTTCCGCGCGATCGAGCCGTACAACGTGAAGATCGTGTTCAACGGCCACGGCCACGCGGACCTGCTGTGGGATTGGAACGGCCTCGCCTGCACGATGAACAAGGGGCTCTACCAGGGCTCGTACCAGCGGGTGGACGTCGACGCGGTGGCCGGCGAGGTGCGCCTCTCCCGCCGCACGACGGAGCGGCCGGAGCCGGAGCTGCTCGCGACGGTGCCGCTGTCGCCCGCGCGCGACCGCCGGCCGGTCTACGCGTCCGCGGCCGTCACGACCGCGGCGACGGTGGTCCAGGCGCCCGTCGTGAAGGTGCCCGCGCCGGTGGTGCCGGAGCTGGCGCGGCGCTGGGAGCTGCGGCTGAGCGGCGGGGTGATGTCGCACCTGCTGCTGGCGGACGGCACGCTCTACGTCAGCGCGATGGACGGCTCGGTCAACGCGCTGGACGCGGCGGACGGCGCGCCGCGCTGGAAGGCGGCGACGGAGGGCTACTGCCACTCATCTCCCGTGCTGGCGGACGGGCGCGTGGTGGTGGGGAGCGCGGACGGGCGGGTGTACGCCTTCGGCGCGCGCGACGGGCGGCGGCTGTGGGCGCGGCGCACGGGCGGGCCGGTCTACGCCTCCGCGGCGGTGGCCAGGGGGATCGCCGCCGTCGCGTCCGGAGACGGGAAGGTGTACGGGCTGAGCCTGGCGGACGGGCGCGTGCGCTGGACGTTCGCGCTGCCGCCCAGCCCGTCCGCCTTCGCGCAGAGCCCCGCCGGCACCGACGGCGAGCGCTTCTTCATCGGCGCGTGGGACAGGCACGTCTACGCGCTGGACGCGGCGACGGGCGCGCTGGTGTGGCGGAAGCCGGGGACGGAGCGCTCGTTCGCGTACTCGCCGGCGATCGGCGGTCCCGCCGTGGGCGGCGGAACGGTGTACATCCCGGCGAACGGCAACGTGCTGCACGCCTTCGACGCGGCGACGGGGGAGACGCGCTGGACCTACACGTCCCCCGGCGACAAGGTGGGCTACTCGTCGCCCACGCTGGTGGGCGGCCGCATCTACATCGGCTGCCTGGGCGACCGGGGCGAGGTGCGCTGCATCTCGGCGGCGGACGGGCGGGAGCTTTGGGTCGCCGCCACCGGAAGCACCATCTACGACTCCAGCCCTGCCGTGGCGAACGGCTTCGTAGGCATCGGCTCGGTGGACGGCAGCCTGTGGATCCTCTCCGCCGCCGACGGGCGGATCGCCGCGCGGCACCGGCTCCCGGCCGGGCACTTCCTCGCCTCCCCCGCGGCGGGGGGCGGCTCGGTGTACGCCGCGTCGTTCTCCGACGTGGTGGTGGGGATCACGCTGCCGGAGAGCGGCGTGGGACGGGGGTAGCTCCACCCCGATTTCTCCCCCTCGCCGGAATTGCCGCCACGACGGACGCGGGACACGCTTTTGCGTAAGACGCTGCCGAGCGGATCACGCTCACTCCCGCCGCGCCGCCCACGGCGCGCGGCGGGACGCCACACACGTGCGCGGGAAGCCACGCCTTGAGCACCACCGAAACCGAGGGTTCGCCCTCTCCGAACCCCGGCTCCAACGGGGGCGCGGCCAGCGCGCTCGCCGGCATCACGCCTTCCAGCGCGCAGGAGCAGGCGGCGCTCAAGTCGGCCGAGCGCGACCGCGACCTGGCCGAGGCGAGCCGCGACCGCTTCTCGTTCCTGGCCGAGGTCAGCCGCTGCCTGGCCGACTCGCTCGACTACGAGTCCACGCTCGCCACCGTGGCCGGGATGTCGCTGCCGTACCTCGACGCGTGGTGCATCGTGGACGTGCTGGGCGACGACGGCGAGGTGCGCCGCGTGGCCGTGCTGCACCCCGACCCCGGCAAGCAGGACGCCGCCCGCCGCCTGCACGCGCAGTATCCCCCCCGCGCCAGCGACATGATCGGCGCGCCGCGGGTGATCCGTACCGGCCGGCCCGAGATGGTGTTCGACGTGTCGGACCAGGCGCTGGTGGCCGCCGCGCACGACGACGAGCACCTGGCGCTGCTGCGCCGGCTGGGCGTGTGCTCGTACGTGATCGTGCCGATGGTGGCG
>DASQLJ010000287.1:0-8527 GCA_035630095.1 Longimicrobium sp. | reverse complement strand
TTCCAGGCCCCCCCCCCCCCGCGAAGCGTGGGGAGGGGGTCGGGGGGAGGGGCCCCGCTCGCCGCGCGCGCCAACCTCTCCCCCGCCCCGCCACCCCTGCGACGCCCCCACCACCCCTGCGACGTCTTGCGCCCCTCGCTACCTTGATCGCGCACCCGAACCGATCATCGCGCTTGTACGTAGACGTCGCCCTCCCGCTTCCGCTGCCGCGGACGTTCACCTACCGCGTGCCCGACGCCCTGCGCGGGCAGGCGCGGCCGGGCGCGCGCGTGCTGGCGCCGTTCGGCAACAAGGAGATGATCGGGTGGATCGACAAGCCGCGTGACGAGGCGAACGTCCACAACCCCGAGCGGACCAAGTCGATCGTGGGCGTGCTGGACACCTCGCCCAGCGCGACGCCCGCCGTCCTCCGTCTCTCACGCTGGATCGCGGAGTACTACCTCGCGCCGCTGGGCCAGGTGCTGCGCACGGCGTTGCCGGCCGGTCTGACCGACTCGTCGACCGATTACGTGGAGCTCTCCGGCGGCAGCGCGCCCGGGCGCGACCTGGCCGGGCAGGAGCTGAAGCTGATCGAGTGGCTGCGCGGGCGCGACGGGCCGCAGCCGCTGGCCCGCGTCCGCCGCGAGCTCGGCGATCGCGTCTGGTGGCCCACCATCCGGCGATTGGAGGACTTCGGGCTGGTGCGCGTGATCACCGAGGGCCCGCGCGTGGGGCCGCCGGTGAAGACGCACCGCGTCCTCCGGCTGCGCGAGCTCCCCTCCCTGCTGGCGCGCGACACGGTCTTCGGCCGCGCGCAGAAGCAGCGCGAGCTCTTCGAGCGGGTGGAGGCGATGGGGGGCGCCGCGGAGGTCACGCACCTGGTGCAGGAGCTGGGCTTCACCTACACCATCGTCAACGCGCTGGTGAAGAAGGAGGTCGCCGAGATCGCCGAGGAGGAGGTGTCGCGCGACCCCTACGCCGGCGTGGAGGCCGGCGTGGCGCCGGAGCACCGGCCGACGGCGGCTCAGGCGGGGGTGATCCGGCGGCTGGTCGATGCGTCCAGGACACCCGAGGCGGGCACCTTCCTGCTGCGCGGCGTGACCGGCTCGGGTAAGACGCTGGTGTACATCGAGTTGCTGCGCGAGGTGGTCGAGAAGCAGGGGCGCACCGCCATCGTCCTGGTCCCCGAGATCGCGCTGACGCCGCAGACGGTGGGACGCTTCAAGGCGGTGTTCGGCGACCGCGTGGCCGTGCTGCACTCCGCGCTGAGCGACGGCGAGCGGTACGACGAGTGGCGGGCGCTGCGCTCGGGGGAGAAGCGGATCGTGGTGGGCGCGCGCTCCGCCATCTTCGCCCCGCTCCCCGACCTGGGGGCCATCGTGGTGGACGAGGAGCACGAGAGCTCGTACAAGCAGGGCGAGAGCCCCCGCTACCACGCCCGCGAGGTCGCCGTGGTGCGCGCGCGGATCGAGGGCGCCGTCTGCCTCCTCGGCAGCGCCACGCCGTCGCTGGAGAGCTGGGCCAACGCCGAGAGCGGGAAGTACGCGCTGCTGGAGCTTCCCGAGCGCGTGGGCGGCCAGCCGCTTCCGCCGATCCGCATCGTGGACCTGAAGGCCGAGCGCAAGCGCCAGCACTCGAGCATGGGCCCCGGGCAGGAGCGCGGCCCCGTGATCCTCAGCGACCTCCTGGCCGACGCCGTGCGCGAGCGGATCAAGCGCGAGGAGCAGACGATCCTGCTGCTGAACCGGCGCGGCTACGCCAACTTCGTGCAGTGCCGCGAGTGCGGGATGGTGTGGCAGTGCCCCAACTGCAACGTGTCGCTCACCTTCCACCGGCGGCGCGCGCGGCTCACCTGCCACTACTGCCTGCACGAGGAGGCGGCGCCCGGCGCCTGCGTGGCGTGCGGCAGCAAGGACCTGAGCTTCAAGGGCGTGGGCACCGAGCAGGTCGAGCGCACCGTCGCCGAGACCTTCCCCAGCGCCCGCATCGCCCGGATGGACGTGGACACCACCAGCGGCAAGTGGAGCCACCACGAGATCCTGGGCCGCGTGGAGCGCCGCGAGGTCGACATCCTGATGGGCACCCAGATGATCGCGAAGGGGCTCGACTTCCCCAACGTGACGCTGGTGGGGGTGATCAACGCCGACGTCGGCATCCACCTCCCCGACTTCCGCGCCACGGAGCGCACCTTCCAGCTCCTGACGCAGGTGGCCGGGCGCGCGGGCCGCGGGCCCAAGGGCGGCGAGGTGTTCATCCAGACCTCGCTCCCCAACCACTACGCGGTGGTGGCGGCGATGGACCACGATTTCCTCGCCTTCGCCGCGAAGGAGCTGGAGACGCGCCGCGAGCCCAGCTATCCCCCGCACTCACGGCTGGTGAACGTGGTGGTGAGCGGGATGGAGGAGGCGCCCACCCAGGAGGCCGCCACCGCCGCCGCCGAGTGGGTGCAGGGGCTGATCGCCGCGCGAAAGGTGACCGACGTGGTGCTCACCGGCCCCGCCCCCGCGCCGATCGACCGCATCCGCGGCCGCTGGCGCTGGCACTTCCTCCTGCGCTCGCACAGCGCGAAGACGCTCGGCGAGGTCTCGCGCTACTTCTACGAGCGCTGGCGCCCCCACGCCCCGAAGACGGCGGACATCCGGGTGATCGTGGACCGGGATCCGGTGGCGCTGTTGTGAGGCTGCGCGGCTGAAGAGGTGTGGATCAACGGGTGCGGCTGAACAGGTGCGTGAGTGCGTGAGTGCTCAATGTGATAGCTCATCGCGAAAGACCCGCAGCCGCAACCTCTCCCGGAACGCCCGGAACGGGAGAGGTGGACGCCCTCAGGCGGCCGGAGAGGGCGCGATGCCGCGGCATTCCCCTCCCTCCGCCGACGCATCGTCTCCGACACGAAACGGCCACGCGCGGTGCAGGCGAACACATTGCCTGCTCCGACACCGACGGGTCCTCGCGATATCGCACGCGACACGCAGTGACCTCGATCGCAGGTTCCGCCAGCATTCAGTGATTGATTCGGAGGTTCCAGCGGGACGCATGTGACAGCCGCGCCGACGGGGACAGCACGGATGGAAGACGTAGAATCATTCGTGGATCTTGACACAACATGTTGTGCCGGAGCTTGACCAAACGCGGCAGATTTAGCTACACTTCAAATTAGAGAGTTCAGGATTTCGTGTGCTCCCTTCCGCATCGTCCCTCATTGCGGCGCCGCTCGTGGGCGCTCTCGTACGCCGGCGTTACGCGTCGGCGGCGGGTGTGCAGGGAAACGCGCACGATCCTTGAAATTGTCGAACCCATCAGCCCGGTGACAGCAGGCAGGTAGCCACACACGCAACGCAAAGGTGCATCCGTATGGGGTGTCTGGCGCTGAACGCATCCTTCGAACCGCTGACCATCCTTCCGATCGAGCGGGCCCTGCGGCTCGTGCTCGATCGCAAGGCGGAAGTGCTGGAGGCTGACGACGCCCGGTTCTACCGCTCGGCGCGCGAGAAGATCGCCGCGCCGCTGGTGATCCGGCTCAAACGGTTCATCCACGTGCCGCGGCGCTTCCGGCGGCAGGTGACCAACACCTTCCTCTTCGCGCGCGACGGCTACCGCTGCCAGTACTGCGGCCGCCACCGGGGCGCGCTCCGCGGTCGCGAGTTCCTCACCCGCGACCACGTGATGCCGATGTCGCGCGGCGGCGGCAACACCTGGAGCAACGTGGTCACCGCCTGCTCGGTCTGCAACAACCGCAAGGCCAGCCACCTCCCCGAAGAGTGCGGGATGCACCTGAACAAGCAGCCGCACGAGCCCAACTACGTGGAGCTGGTGTGGGCGGTGCGCCGCGTCACCGACGTGCAGGCCAAGTACATCGCCATGTTCTACGGCGAGGACATCCTGGAGGCGCTGCGGCGGCACGAGACCGAAGCCGAGCACCGTCACCACCATCACCAGCACGAGGAGCACGAACGCTCCCATCTGCTGCTGAACTGAGGCGGGTCGTCGACATCATCGGCGGCCCGCCTTCTCGTTGGCGCTCGTTTGGCAGTGATGGATGTGACGATGCGGCAGTGCGTTGGAATCCATCGCGGATTCCAGCGCACTTTCGTATTCCGGTTCATCCGCTGGCGCGCGGTGCGACGCTCATCGCGGAGCCGGTTCCGCGCACCACAGACGCGGCCGAGCGTACGCCAGTAGTCCGCGAAGGCGCCGCGAAGGCGGACTTCGTGTAGTTGTTGCAGCGAATTCATTCGCCCTGCCCCCCTCGCCGGCCTATGAATCCACGCGCGTCGACCCGGGCCCCCGCCGGCCTACGGATTCACCGGCGTCGAATCGACCGGGGCAGGCCTGCGTCCGCCCGGCGGGGGCGCCAGCTCTCGCGGATCGCGGACCCAGTTGAGCAGGCCGGGGGTGAGGTAGCGCACCCGCCGCCCGTCGCGCACCACCAGCGCGTAGCTGATCACCCCGCGGCCGGGCGGATAGACGCGGCGCATGTAGCCCGCCAGGTCGAACCACGCCGTGTCGCCGCGCACGCGGATGTCGCCGCTCGCGGGGTGCGTCACGTAGCTGCGCCCCTCCGCGTCCGCCGTCACGGCGAAGACGTGGACGTCGGGCGGCAGTGAACCGCTGGTGAGGAGGAATGGTACGCTGTCCGCCAGGGCCCCGGGCGCGCCCAGCGGCCGCAGCGTGGGTCGGTAGCGCGCGCCGCCCAGCGCGTAGTCCTGGAAGACGCGCGGGTCCACGTCGCTCATCACCAGCAGCCGCGGCAGCAGCGGCGACGTGCCGTCCCAGTAGCCGGGATCGACGGTGTGGAGGTAGCGGTAGCTCCCCTCCAGCGCGCGGGCGACCTCGGTGGTGTAGTGGCCGAACGGAAAAGCGAAGTCCGCGTCCGCCGGCGGCTGCGCGGCCTGCCGGGCGATCATCGCCGCCGACTGCTGCAGCGACGCCTGCACCTCCTCGGGCGACATCGCCATGCTGCGGTGCGCGTAGCCGTGCGGCGCCACCCGGTGCCCCGCGCGCGCCAGCCGGGCGATGCCGGCGCTGTCCAGGTACCGCCCGTCGCCGCGTCCGGCACGTTCGGGGATGACGAAGAAGATGCCGCGAAACCCGTGGCGCTCCATGATCTCCGCGGCGCGGAGGTGCTCCGCGGTGCCGTCGTCGAAGGTGAGCACCACCATCCGCCGCCGGTCCATCCCGGGTTTCACCTCGTCCGGAAAGACGGAGCGGACGCGGTTGCGCGCCAGGAACCGCAGCGTCTCCTCGAAGCGCGCGAACGACTCGGTGAGATTGCCGCGCGTGGGCAGCGTCTCCGAGAACCCGTGCCAGGTGAGCACCGGTATCCCCGCCCCGCTGGGGTGCGGGTTGGATGCAGCGCGGCCCGCCGGCGAGCACGCCGATGCGAAGGAGGCGACGGCCACCAGCGCGAGCCGGTGGAAAGGGCGTGGAGATGCGATTCGGCGCAGGTGCACGGGATCGGGGGCGGCTGTGGCTCTACGGATGACGGTGGATCGCGCGAATTGTAGGCCCCCGCCGCCGCCCCGCGCCAGCACACGGGGCCGGGTGACGCGATTCAGCCGGTGGATGGACGATCCGCAAACAGAAGAGGGCCGCACGCTTGGGTGCAGCCCTCTCGATGGTCGGCTTCGATCAACGTCACTCCCGAGCCGTCCACCGGCTGCGCGACTCCGGGGGATGAAAGCCGGAGTGGAGGCCTCGGAGAAGCCTCGCGCGGTTTGCGAGGCTTTTCGTAGTTGTTGCTGCGGCTTCAGCCGCCGGTCGCGGGCTCCGTCGGACCCTCTGGCTCCTTCGGCCGCCACCAGATGATCGTGTGAGATACGTTCAGCGGATCGGCGGCCCTGAACGGGCGGAGCTACGTCGCCTGGCTGGCGCGGGCGACCTCCAGGTACAGATCCCACTTGCAGTTGGCGCAGGTCACCTTGTGCGGGCTCGCCATCCGCCCCACGTCCGAGAACTCCTGCTCCGTGCCGCACTTGGGGCACGGGCCGCGCAGCGACAGCAGCGTGCGGTACTCGCGATTGTGGTTGAACGCGCGGACGAACGCGATTCCGAGCACGATAAGGCCCCACACGTGTGGTGGAATGATGGCCACGGGCAGCAGCAACAGGATCAGCAGGTCCTTCATCACCTGCGAGCGCCGCCACGCCGCGCTACGCTCGATCACCCGCGCTTGAGCCGTGCTGCTCTGCCCGCCCATGAACACCAGCCGCGCCGGCACCTCGGGGATCCTCGCCAGCTCCATCTCAGCCATCCTGCTTCACTTTCCCAGCTTCCGTCGTAGGGACGCGACGCGCCCGCGGCAGACCCCGCGGAGGGCCTGCGCGACGCGCCGCGAACGATCGTCCGTGGTGGAGCAGGAAATATATTGGCACCCATTCAATCGCGCATCTGTCGCACCAGCCCGGGTTAGCCGGACGCGGCGGGCCGATGCGTCACCGGGACTGCGCGGCGACGGCGGTGGCGGCGCCCACGCCGCCCGCGTCCCACACGATGTCGAGGACCGACGCGGTCTCGGCGGGGTTGCGGGCGTCCATCAGCTCCTTGGCGGTGCCGATCGCGATCCCGGTGCCCGCGCCGATCCACAGGCTGGTGGCGCGGTCGGCGCCCGCCAGCCGCGCCACCCCGCCCGACAGGCCGGTGACCAGGAACGAGGTGAAGAAGTGCTGGAACTTGTCCTCCCCGAAGAAGCGGTCGACCGGCTTCTCGGGCTCGCGCGAACGTCCGGTGCCCAGCGACAGGCACAGGCACAGCAGCAGCTTGTCCATCGTCATCCTCCCGTGGCCCAGGCGCGCGCGGCATCCACCGCCCGCTGCCAACCCGCGAGCGCCGCTGCGCGCTCCGCGTCCCCCATCCTCGGCGTGAACACCGTCTCGTCCGGCCGCGCCGCCGCGAACGCCTCGGGCGTGGCCCAGAAGCCCGTGGCCAGCCCGGCCAGCCCCGCCGCGCCGCGCGCCGTCATCTCCACCAGTGACGGGCGGCGCACCGGCACGCCCAGCACGTCGGCCTGGAACTGCATCAGCCAGTCGTTGGACGCGGCGCCGCCGTCCACGCGCAGCTCGGGCATGCGCACGCCGGCGTCTCCCTCCATCGCCTGCGCCACGTCGTGCGTGCTGAAGGCCATGGCCTCGAGGCTGGCGCGGGCCAGGTGCGCCCGCGTGCTCCCGCGCGTGAGGCCGAACACCGCGCCCCGCGCCCGCGGCTCCCAGTGCGGCGCCCCCAGCCCGGTGAAGGCGGGGACGAAGTAGACGCCGTCGTTGGATTCCAGCGACCGCGCCAGCGCCTCGGTCTCCGCCGCGTCGTCCAGGATCCCCAGCCCGTCACGCAGCCATTGTACCGCCGCCCCGGCGATGAAGATCGAGCCCTCCAGCGCGAACGCCCGCTCGCCGCGCGGCCCGCACGCCGCGGTGGTCAGCATCCCGTGCTTGGACGGCACGCGGCGCTCGCCGGTGTGGACGAGGAGGAAGGCGCCGGTGCCGTAGGTGTTCTTCCCTTCCCCCGCGCTCCAGCAGGCGTGGCCGAAGAGCGCCGCCTGCTGGTCGCCCGCGATCCCCGCCACCGGCGCCTCCCCCTCGAACGCCGCGCCATCCGTGGTCCCGTAGACCTCGGAGGATGGGCGGATCTCCGGCAGCACCGCGCCGGGAACGCCGAAGAGGTCGAGGAGCGACGGCTCCCACGCATCGGCGTCGAGGTCGTAGAGGAGGGTGCGGCTGGCGTTGGTGCGGTCGGTCAGGTGCAGCCTGCCGGCGGTCATCTTCCACACCAGCCAGCTGTCGATGGTCCCCGCCGCGAGCTCGCCGGCCTCCGCGCGCTTGCGGGCGCCGGGGAGGTTGTCCAGCAGCCACGCCAGCTTGGTCGCGCTGAAGTAGGGGTCGATCACCAGCCCGGTGCGCGCGCGGACGCCTTCTTCCTTCCCCTCCTCCTTCATCCGCCGGCAGACGTCCGCCGTGCGGCCGTCCTGCCAGACGAGGGCGTGGTGCAGCGGCTCGCCGGTCTCGCGGTCCCACAGCACCACCGTCTCGCGCTGGTTGGTGATGCCGATGCCGGCCAGCGCGTCCACCCGCGTCCCCGCGTGCGCGGCGGCGACCTTCGCCACGCGGCGCGTCACCTCCCAGATCTCGGCGGCGTCGTGCTCCACCCAGCCGGGGCGGGGGAAGTGCTGGGTGAACTCGCTGTACGCCCGCCCGCGCACCTGCCCGTCGTGGTCGATCACCAGGCAGGTGGTGCCGGTCGTCCCCTGGTCGATGGCAAGGATCATGGAGCGGGCGTGGCGAGGGTGAGGGTGGATGGATCGGGCAAACCGTTCATCCCGCGGTCGACTTGAACGGAACGCGCACCACGGCGCGGCCGGCGATTTCCTGCGCCCAGGCGTAGAGCTCGCGGAAGCGGGCCTCCTCCTCGCCGCCGCCGGTGATCGCGCCCGGCCTGTGCGCCAGGAACAGGTCGAACATCCCCAGGTGAACCCAGTCCCAGACCACCGCGCTGTACCCCAGCATCGTCTGGCCCACGGTCTCGCGGATGCGGCGGACCTCGTCGGGCCGGACGCCGTTGC
>DASQLJ010000286.1:0-2368 GCA_035630095.1 Longimicrobium sp. | reverse complement strand
CCCAGAATCCCACGGAAACGAAGCCACGATGCCGGACAGGATCGACGCCAGCCGCAGGGTCGTCATCGAATACGTGGAGCCCGAGCTGGACTGCGGGCGCTACGCCGCAAAGCGCGAGGTGGGCGACACCGTGCAGGTGCTCGCCGACATCTTCAAGGAGGGCCACGACGCGATCTCCGCCGCCGTCCGCTACCGTCCCGAAGACGAGCCGGAGTGGCGCGAGGCGCCGATGGCCTTCTGGGACAACGACCGGTGGAAGGGCTCCTTCACCGTAGACCGCAACTGCCGCTGGCTCTTCACCGTGGTGGCGTGGACCGACTGGTTCGGCACCTGGCAGGGCGAGCTGCGCAAGAAGTACGACGCCGGCCAGAACGTGACGCTGGAGCTGTTCGAGGGTGCCCAGCTCGTCGCCGTCGCCGCGGCCGAGGCGAAGGGCGCCGACGCGGCGCAGCTCAACCGCTTCCTGGTGGAGATCCTGGGCGACGAGACCGGCGAGGTCACGCACCTGCACAGCGCGTCGGAGGACGGCTTCGAAACCGTGGCCGCCGCGCTGGAGGCCGGCGCCGGCGACCGCACGCTGGCCGACCGCGTGGCGGCGGCGCTCGACGCCGGCCTGCTGGCGCTGATGGCCGCCAACCCGATCCGCACCGACCTGACCGAGTACGCGGCGCTGCCGGTGCAGGTGGACCGGGTGGCCGCCCGCTTCGCCGCGTGGTACGAGCTGTTCCCGCGCTCGATGTCGGACGACCCGGCGCGCCACGGCACCTTCCGCGACGTGATCGCGAAGCTGCCGTACGTGCGCGACATGGGCTTCGACGTGCTCTACTTCCCCCCGATCCACCCGATCGGCCGGCAGTTCCGCAAGGGGAAGAACAACACCCTCACCCCCGCCGAGGACGATCCCGGCAGCCCCTACGCCATCGGCGGCGAGGACGGGGGCCACCGCGACGTGCACCCCGAGCTGGGGACGCTGGACGACTTCCGCGCGCTGGCGGAGGCCGCGCGCGAGCACGGGCTGGAGCTGGCGCTCGACTTCGCCATCCAGGTGTCGCCCGACCACCCGTACGTGGCGGAGCACCCCGGCTGGTTCTACGTGCGCCCCGACGGCACCATCAAGTACGCCGAGAACCCGCCCAAGAAGTACCAGGACATCTACCCGCTGAACTTCTACGGCGACGACTGGGAGGCGCAGTGGCGCGAGTGGCGCGACGTGATCGTGCACTGGGTGGAGCAGGGGGTGAAGATCTTCCGGGTGGACAACCCGCACACCAAGCCGGTGCGGTTCTGGGAGTGGATGATCCGCGAGGTGCAGCGCGAGCACCCCGACGTGATCTTCCTGGCCGAGGCGTTCACGCGGCCCAAGATGATGAAGGTGCTGGCCAAGGCGGGGTTCACGCAGAGCTACAGCTACTTCACCTGGCGCAACTTCAAGGGCGAGCTGATCGAGTACTTCACCGAGCTCACGCAGTCGGGGATGGAGGAGTACTACCGGGCGAACCTGTTCCCCAACACGCCCGACATCCTCCCCGAGTTCCTGCAGCGGGGCGGCCGGCCGGCGTTCATGATCCGCGCGATCCTGGCCACCACGCTGAGCTCGGTGTACGGCATCTACAGCGGCTTCGAGTTGTGCGAGAACGCGGCGCTGCCGGGGAAGGAGGAGTACCTCGACAGCGAGAAGTACGAGATCCGGGCGTGGGACTGGGACCGCCCCGGCAACATCCGCCCGCTGGTCACGCGGCTGAACCAGGTGCGCCGCCAGAACCCCGCGCTGCGGGAGTACGACAACCTGCGCTTCTACCCGGCGGACAGCGACGACATCCTCTTCTACGGGAAGATGACGGAGGACCGCACCAGCATGGTGTTCGCCGCGGTGAACCTGGACCCGTTCCAGGCGCACGAGACGATGCTGCACTTCCCGCTGGGGGAGATGGGGATCGGGTGGAACGACCCGTGGGAGGTGGAGGAGCTGCTCACCGGCGAGCGCCACTTCTGGCACGGCCCCGACCACTGGGTGCGCCTGGAGCCCGACGCCCCCGGCCGCCTCTACCGCGTCCGCGCCTGGCGCAGCTCGGAGACGGGATTCGATTACTTCATGGAAGCCAACGTGGTTTGACGGCGGCGGTGCGCGAGGCGGTGTGAGCGCCGGGAGGCGGGCTGTCTCGACAGGTGCGTGGGAACAGGTGCGCGAGTGCGTCGGGCGGGACGGAGTCCGAACGCACTCGCGCACCCGTATGGACGGCGAAGAGCTGCTGCCGGATCCAGAGCGGAACAGCCGCTTCCCGGCGTGTCCCTCCGCTGCGCTCCGGGCCGGGCTTCGCGCGCCGTAGGCAACGATACCGCCGTTGCCAACGGCGCCGAGCCGCCGGCG
>DASQLJ010000285.1:0-3691 GCA_035630095.1 Longimicrobium sp. | reverse complement strand
ACCAACATCCTCCGCGACGTGGGCGAGGACGGCCGCGCGGGCCGCATCTACCTTCCCGCCGACCTGCTGGTGCGCCACGGGGTGACCGCCGGCGCGCTCGCGGAGATGCGCGACGGCCGCGCCCTCGTCTCCGGCGACTACGCCTGCCTCGTCGAGGAGCTGATGCGCGACGCCGAGGCCAACTACGCGCTGGCCTTCGAGGCGATCCCGCGGCTGCCGGCGTTCGCGCAGCGGCCGGTGGCGGTCGCCAGCCACGTCTACCGCGGCATCCACGCCGCCATCCGCCGCAACGGCTACGACAACCTGCGGCTCCGCGCCCGCACCACCGCGCCCGAGAAGGCGCTGCTGGCCGCGCGCGCCCTCTGGCACCTGCGCGCCGCCCGCCAGGCCGCGCGCGGCGGCCTGCCGGACCCGTCCGTCCCGTTCGCCACCCGCGCAGGAGTGCTGCAGTGATTGGAGATACACGAGACGTCCATCGTCGACCCACCCTTACGCAGGGGATCATTCTGATCATGCTGGCGACGTCCACCTTCGCGCCGGCGACGGCGCGCGCGGAATCGAATCGGCCGGCGACCGTCGGCACCGCGGCCGCGGCGGACAGCGTGGACCTGGCGCCGCTGCGCGAGCTCTGGCTCGCGTCGGTGAAGGACGATCGTGCGGTCGCGCGGGCGCTGGACGAGGTGGAGCGCATCCGCGCGCGCGCCGAGCCGGCGGCGGGGTCCGCCCTGGGCGCCACGCTCGCCGCGTACGAGGGCGCGCTGGCCACGCTGCGCGCCAGGCACGCCGCCTGGCCGCCCGCGAAGCTGCGCCACCTGCGCGAGGGGCTGGCGGTGCTGGACCGCACCGTCGAGGCGCACCCCGAGCACGCCGAGGTGCGCTATCTCCGGCTGATGAGCTGCTACTATCTCCCCGGCATCTTCGGCCGCGGCGGCAGCGTGCGGGCCGATTTCGCGGCGCTCGCGCGGCTCCTGCCGGGCGTGCGCGGCGAGTATCCGCCCGCCGTCCACGCCGCCATCACCCGCTTCGTGGTGGAGCGGGGCAGGCTCGCGCCCGAGCAGCGCCGCGCGCTCGAAGACGCGCTCCCCGCGCCGGATGCGTAGCCGCTTCTCGCCGGCCGCGCTGGCCGCGTTCGAGCTGTTCCTGCGGCCGTGGCAGCGGCGGCGGCTGAACGCCATTCGCATCACCGGCCTGCCGCGCGGGCTGCGGGGCGACGTGCCGCTGGTGCTGGCCGCCAACCACGCGAGCTGGTGGGACACGTTCACCCTGCGCGAGCTCCACCGCCTCCTCCGCCCCCGCGCGCCGCTGTACACGCTGGCGAAGGAGGAGGAGCTGCGGCGCGTGCCCTACTTCCGCCTGACCGGCGCATTCGGGGTGGATGCCGATCGGCCCCGCTCGGTGCTGGCGGCCGTGCGCTTCCTGCGCGACCGCGTGCGCGAGCGGCGCGACGCCACCGTCATCTTCTTTCCGCAGGGTCGCATCTGGCCTTCGCACCGGCGGCCGCTGGGGTTTCGGCGCGGGATCGAGGCGTTCGTGCGGCCGATCGCGCCGTGCATCGTGCTCCCCGTCGCCATCCACCACGAGCCGGGCGCCACCCCCGCGCCCACTGTCTACGTCTCGGCCGGCGCGCCGGTCTTCGTCACCCGCGACCTCGACCACGACCTGCTGGAGTGCCTGGTGGAGGCCGAGAGCGACGCCATCCTCGACTTCCTCTCGCTGCACGGGGAAGAGGCGGCGGGGCGCTGGCCGGGCGTCCACGACCGGCTCGTGGCGCGCTGCGCCGCCTTTCCATCCCCCGGGGCCGCGCCGGTCCGGTGAGCGCCGCGCTGGCCGTCCTCGACGCGCTCTCCGCCGTCCTGCTGCTGACGATGCTCGCCGTCGCGCTGCTCAACCTGGCCACCGCGCCGCGGCTGGAGAGGGCGGGGGAGCCGCGGGAGACGCCGCTGGTCAGCGTCCTGGTCCCCGCGCGCGACGAGGCCGCCAACCTGCGCGCCAACCTCCCACACCTGCTCGCGTCCGGCTATCCGCGGCTGGAGATCCTGGTCCTGGACGACCGTTCGGGAGATGGCACCGCGTCCGTCGCCGCCGATCTCGCCCGCCTCCACCCCGGCCGCCTGCGCGTGGTCTCCGGTGCGCCGCTGCCGCGCGGCTGGCTGGGGAAGAACTGGGCGTGCGACCAACTCGCCCGCGAGGCGCGCGGCGACGTGCTCCTCTTCTGCGATGCGGACGTCGCCGCCCGCCCGCGCGCCGTCACGCGCACCGTCGCGCTGATGCTGCGGATGCGGGCGGATGCCGTCACCGCGATCCCCCGCCAGCGCTTCGGCACGCTGGCGGAAGCGGCGGCCGTGCCGCTGATCGCGCAGCTCCCGGTGGCCGCGACGCTGCCGCTGGCGCTGGTGCCGCGCACCGCCACGCCCTCGCTGGCGATGGCGAACGGACAGTGGCTCGCCTTCACCCGCGAGGGGTACGACCACATCGGCGGCCACGCGGCGGTGCGGGGCGAGGTGCTGGAAGACGTCCACCTGGGCCGCGCGGTGAAACGCGCCGGCCTGCGCCTGGTCGCCGCGATGGCCACGCACGACCTCTCGGTGCGGATGTACGGCGGCTGGGCCGACGTGCGGCGCGGCTTTGGCAAGAACGTGTACGCGCTGCTCGGCGCGCGGCCGGGCACGTTCGCCGCCGGCGTCGCCATCTTCGCGCTGGCTGCGGTGTATCCATGGCTGGCCGCGTTGCGCGGCACGCCGCTCGCCCTCGCCGCGCTGGCGATGCTGGTGGGGATCAGGATCGCAGCCGCGGCGCTCTTCCGGCACGGCTGGCGCGCGGTGGCGCTGCACCCGCTCGGCGCCGTGCTCGCCCTCCGCATCGCCGCCGCCTCCTTCCGCACCCGCCGCTGGATCGAATGGCGCGGGCGAACGGTAGAAGTGGGGGCGGATTGAGGGATGGGGTGGGTGCGTAGGCATTCGCAGAAGCGAGATCGACCGTTGACGTCGGTCAGCAGGCATCTCCACGGGCGGATGAATCCGCAGCAAGAACAATGGGAAGCCTCGCAAACAGCCGCGAGGCTGTGGGGTCGGGATTCGCGCGACAGGCCAGCGACGCAGCGATGTGGACATCCACCGCGTGAAGGCGGATGTATCGATCGTCCAGCCGATCGACTGGCGGACGATGTTGGACGAAGAGGGATGATGCGTTTACCGGGCGCCGGAGCGCACCCGAGACGGATTCACCTGCCGAAGCCGGATTCACACTCGGATGATCGACAAGCGCGAGATGGTGGTGCTGGTGGACGAGCACGACCGCGAGGTGGGGCAGGCGCCCAAGCTGCTGGCGCACGAGCGCGGGCTGCTGCACCGCGCGTTCAGCGTGTTCGTGGTGAATGCGGCGGGCGAGGTGCTGCTGCAGCGCCGCGCGGGCGGCAAGTACCACTCGGGCGGGCTGTGGACCAACACCGCCTGCGGCCACCCGCGCCCCGGCGAGCCCGTGGCCGCCGCCGCCCGCCGCCGCCTGCGCGAGGAGATGGGCTTCGACTGCGAGCTGAGCCCCGCCGGCGCCTTCGTCTACCGCACCGACGTCGGCGGCGCGCTGGTGGAGCACGAGTACGACCACGTCTTCCACGGCCGCCACGACCAGGCGCCCGATCCCGACGCGGCCGAGGTGAGCGAATGGCGCTGGATCGACCCCGCCGCCGCCCTGG
>DASQLJ010000284.1:0-8307 GCA_035630095.1 Longimicrobium sp. | reverse complement strand
CGGGATGTTCGACGAGGGGCGCTGGTTCGGCCGCGGCGAGCGGGCGCGGGCGTACGACGCGGGCGGCGGGTGGCGGATCGGCATCCTGGTCTGCGAGGACCTGTGGCACCCGGCGCTCGGCTACCTCCTGGCGGCGGACGGCGCGCACCTGCTGGTCGTCCAGTCCGCCGCGGCGGGGCGCGGGAGCTGGGCGGGGGGCGAGACCGGCGGCCGCTTCGCGAGCTGGCCGGCGTGGGAGCACCTGGCCCGCGCGGCGGCTGTGGCGTACGGCGTCTACGTCGTGGTCGCCAACCGCGTGGGGACGGAGGGCCCGTGCGTGTACGCCGGGGGATCGATGATCGTGGGCCCCGGCGGCGACCTGATCGCGCGGGCGGACGACCTGGCGGAGGACCGGCTGACGGCGGAGCTGTCGCTGGACGCCGTCGCCGCCGCGCGCCGGCCCTTTGCACACGCCCGCGACGACGACCCGCGGCTGGTGCACCGCGAGCTCGCCCGGCTGATGGCGGAGCGCGGATGACGCACACGCGCGAGGCCCGCATCGCCGCCGTGATCGGCGCGGTGGCGCGGCAGGCGCTGGCCGACCGCGGCGCGCGGCGAGTCGCCCTGCTGGACGACGGCGGCCCCGAGGCCGCTTTCGCCGCGCGGGTGCTGGCGCAGGCGCTGGGGCCCGAGGGCGTGGTGCGCATCGCCGCGACGGACGCGGAGGTGGAATCCGTCTTGCACCTCGCGCCGGAGGTTTCGGCGGAGGCGCTGGGGCACGAGCTCCGCCGGCTGCGGGCGCGGCTGCTGCCGGACGCGCTGCCCGCGCATCCCGCGAACAAGACCGCGCTGCTGCTGGACGCCGGGCTTCCCCCCGAGCCGCTGCTCCCGCTGGGCGACCTGTGGGCGAGCGAGGCCGCCGAGCTGGCGGGCGGCTGGTCGGCGCCCGAGCCGGTGCGGCGCATCGCGGGAGACGCGGGCGGGATCGACGCGCTGGACGACGCGCTGCGGGCGTACGTGGACCGCCGCGACCCGCGCGGGCTGGACGCCCTCCCCGCCGCCGCCGCGGACGCCGTCCGCCGCGCCCTGGCCGCCGGCCGCGCGGCGCGGATGCACCCGCGGGTCGTGCCGAAGGTGGGCGCGCGCACGCTGGGCGTGGACCTGTTCGACTGACCCGAGACACCCTGCCACACCACACGGGGACCGCCGCTTGACCATCCTCCTTCTCCAGGCGCAGGCGCTGCGCGACACGGTGTTCGTGGTGCAGCAGAAGCCCGGCTGGCAGCACGGCGTGGAAGCGTTCGCGGCGATCGCGCAGATCGTGCTGGCGGTGGCCCTGCTCGCGGTGGGGCTGGGCGTGCTCTTCGCCGCGCTCAAGGTGAAGGCGCTGATGAAGAAGGTGGAGGAGCAGGGGCAGAAGCTGCGCGTGGACCTGGCCCCCGCCATCCACACCATGACCGCGGTGACGGAGAACGTGAACTTCGTCAGCAAGACGGTGCGCAAGGACGTGGAGAAGCTGAGCGCCAGCGTCACCTCGGCCACCGACCGGCTGAAGGGCGCGGCCGAGCAGGCCGAGGTGCGGGTGGGCGAGTTCAACGCGCTGATCGGCGTGGTGCAGGAAGAGGCCGAGCAGCTCTTCATCACCGGCGCCTCGGCGCTGCGCGGGCTGCACGCCGGCGCCGACACCTTCCGCCGCTACCAGGGCGGCGAGCTGGAGATGCTGGAAGAGGTGTACGACGAGGGCGACGAGATCGACGACGACGAGGTGGTGGCCGCCGAGCTGCGCCAGATGGGCGCGTTCGCGGACGAGGATGACGACGATGACGAGATGGAGGGTCCGCCCGCCCCGCGCCGCGGACGCGGCTGAGCGCCCTTCTCCATCCGACCCACGACGGGAGCCACGCCATGGCACGCCAGAACACCACCGAGTTCCTCGCCGCCTTCGCGGTGGGCACGGTGCTGGGGATCGGGGCCACGCTGCTGCTGAAGCCCGAGCCGAAGACGGCCAAGGAACGGCTGATGCGTGAGCTGAAGCCGTACCGCAAGAAGATGCGGCGCGGCGCCGGGCAGGTGGCGCGTGGGCTGCAGCGCGGCAGCGTGGGGCAGGTGGCGCGCGGGCTGCAGCGCGGCAGCGCCGCCACCGGCGCGGTGGCCGACGACGCGATCGACGCCGGCCGCGAGCTGATGGCCGAGTTCCGCGACGAGGTGCGCCGCGTGGTGGCCGAGGCGAAGGCGGAACTGGCCGGCGCCCTGGAAGAGCGCCGCAAGGGCGAGCGCCGCGGCACCGAGCGGCGCCGGGAAGAGCGCAGGCGGGGCACCCTGCGCTTCATGCGCAACACGGGCGAGGAATGAAGCTGAGCACGCGCGGCCTGCTGGCGGCCGCCGCAGTGGCGCTGGTGCTGGTGGCGCTCACCCCCACGCACGCCTACGCCTGGGGCCCGGGCACGCACGCGTACCTGAGCTGGCAGGTGCTGCAGTCGCTGCACCTGGTTCCCGAGGCGATCCGCGCGGTGCTGACCGCCTATCCCTACGACTTCATCTACGGCTCGCTCGCGGCCGACATCTCCCTCGCCAAGAAGTACGTGCCCGAGGGGCGCCACTGCCATCACTGGCACGTGGGCGAGGAGATCGAGGCCGCCGCCCGCGACCAGCGGCTCCAGGCGGTGGGGCTCGGCTACCTCACGCACCTGGCCGCCGACACCATCGCGCACAACTACTACGTCCCCCGGCAGCTCCTGCTCACCTCGAGCACCAAGGGGCTGGGCCATTCGTACTGGGAGGCGCGGATGGACCAGCACATGGGCGACGAGTACACCGGGCTGGCGCGCTACGCGGTGATGGGGCACGACCACTCGGCCGCCGACAAGCTCTTCGACGAGGTGCTGTCGGGGACGCTGTTCTCCTTCCGCACCAACCGCCGCATCTTCCGCGGGCTGATCCGCTTCCAGGACAACGACCGCTGGCAGAACATCTTCGGGACGATCCTGACGATGTCGCGCTGGGAGCTGACCGACATGACCGTGCAGCAGTACGTGGTCCGCTCGTTCGACTACGTGATCGACTACCTGCAGCGGCGCGAGGCCGCCATCCCGCGGGCGCTGGACCCGATCGGCGAGGCCAACCTGGACCTGTCGAAGAAGGTGCGGCGCATGGCGCTGCGCGACGGCGCCGCCGAGCGCCCCAGGGTGCTGGCGGAGATGGCCAACGAGTTCTTCCCCCTCCCCGACGTTCCCTACGGCCACCTGCTGAAGCAGAACGGCAGCACCGCGAAGCCCCCGCGCTTCTGACCCGCGTCCTCGCCTGCGGACGCGCGGGCGGTCCCCGCGGCACGGCTCGATGTTCGTCACCGCCAGCGGGATGTCGGGGGAGACGGCGCACGGCCGTATGCGTGCGGAGGGTTGACCTGACTTCGCCGTCAGGGTAACGTCCTGCGGCAACAAGACTTCGCCGTTCCCCCGGTTTTTTGTCGGCCCCCCTCCCCGAGTCACCTCCCGATGCGCATTCGAACCGTTGTTCCGCGCGCGCTCGCCGCGCTGCCGTTCTGCGCGCTCGCCGCCTGCTCCGAGTCCACGCAGGTGCAGACGCCGGTGGACGCCGCGCCGCGCAGCACGCTGGCGACGCTGCAGTGCACCGCGACGGTGGCGACGCGCACCATCGCCTGCCGGCCCGTCACCCAGTCTTCGACCGGCGGCGCGCGGGCGCTGATCTTCGGCGGGCAGGGCGTGTACGTGCGGCTGGCCACCACGGACGTGGGCTACGACTCGACGACCCAGGTGCTGGACGGCATGGTCACCGTGCAGAACCTGATGGGCCAGCCGATCGGCGCCATCAACGACAGCACGCCGCACCCCGACGGGACCCGCGTCTTCTTCCATTCCGGACCCGTGGTGACCAGCGGGACGGGTACGGTCACGGTGCAGAACCCCGACAGCACCGACACGTTCACGGCGTCGAACCAGCCGTACTTCCGCTACCCGGGGGTCCTGCCGACGGAGGCGACCAGCGCGGCCAAGGAGTGGCGCTTCAACGTGCCGACGACGGTCGGCACCTTCTCGTTCAGCCTGTTCGTCTCCTCCGCGGTGCCGCACGAGACGGCGCTGCGCGCGATCGACTTCGATCCACGTACCCTCGCGGTGGGCGGCTTCCACTCGTGCGCGCTCAACACGGCGGGCAGCGCGTTCTGCTGGGGCGCGAACGACGACAGCCAGCTCGGAAACGGGAGTGCCGCGCCCGACAGTGTGCCGGTGGCGGTGGGCGGCGGCCACACCTGGCGCACGATCACGGCGGGCCGCTTCCACACCTGCGGGATCACCACCGCCAACCAGGCCTTCTGCTGGGGCGACAACCAGACCGGCCAGCTCGGCGACGGCGGCGACGCCGACAGCGCCACGCCGGTGCCCGTGGCCGGCGGCCTGGCGTGGCGACAGATCGAGGCGGGCGCGGCCCACACCTGCGGCGTCACCACCGACTTCGCGGCGTTCTGCTGGGGCGACGGCGCCAAGGGGCAGCTCGGCACTGGCGCGGCGGACACCACCAACGTTCCGGTCGTGGTGGCGGGCGGCCGGGCGTGGGCAACGGTCTCCGCGGCGACGGACCACACGTGCGGCGTGGCGCGCGGCGGGGCGGCGTACTGCTGGGGCGACGATGCGGGCGGGAGGCTCGGCAACGGCGCCGGCGGATCGACCCTGTCCCCCTCGCTGGTGACGGGGAACCACTCGTGGGCTTCGGTGAGCGCCGGCGAGACCCACGCCTGCGGCGTCACCTCGCTCGGCGCCGGCCGTTGCTGGGGGACCGGCGCGGCCGGGCAGCTCGGCAACGGCGCCAACGACGATGCCGCCTCGCCGGTCCTCGTCTCCGGCGGCGCGACGTGGAAGCGGATCACCGCCGGGCGCGAGACGACCTGCGGGATCACCACGGCGGACGCGGGCTTCTGCTGGGGCTTCAACAACACCGGCGAGATCGGCGACGGCGGCAACGTCTACTCGAACGCGCCGGTGGCGGTGGGCGGCGGGCTGAGCTGGCGCTGGATCGTGGGCGGCGACTACCACACCTGCGGCATCACCACCGGCGGCGCAGCGCGGTGCTGGGGCTACAACGAATTCGGGCAGATCGGCGACAACACCACCACCAACAACCCCGATCCGACCCCGGTCTTCGGCGGAATCACCTGGGCGCTGTAGGCTCCCGCGGCGAAGGCGACAGCCTCACTGGATACGCTGCATCTTCTTCTGGGGATTGAACAACCGGCCGCGTCGACACTGTCGACGCGGCCGGTTTTCGTGTCTCCCCTGCCCTCTCGACGGTCGGCTGGCCCGCTCACCGGCGGCTGAAGCCGCAGCAACAACTACGAAAAGTCTTGCAAACTGCGCAAGGCTTCTCCGGATCGATGGCAGGATTGGAGTTGACCCCGCAATCCTCACCCCCATCGCAGTTGAAGTCCGCGAAGGCGGACTGTGTGCCGTTGTAGCGGCGAGTTTACTCGCATATTCGACCGCACGGACCCTATCATTCTGATCCCATCCGAATCATCCGATCCCATCCGAATCATCCGAATCATCCGAATCATCCGAATCATCCGAATCATCCGAATCATCCGAATCATCCGAATCATCCGAATCATCCGAATCATCCCGCGAATCATCCGATCCCCATCCCGAATCATCCGATCCCCATCCCGAATCACCCCGATCCCATCCCGAATCATCCGATCCCATCCGAATCATCCCGATCCCATCCGAATCATCCCGATCCCATCCGCATCATCCCAATCCCCATCAATCCACTGCTCCGCTGCCGTGACTACTCGATGGCGAAGAGGGAGATGCCGGCGCTGGTGACGGCGGCGAGGCGGCGGCCGTCGGCGGCGAAGCGGAGGGCGAGGACGGAGGCGCCGGCGTCCACGGGCGGCGGGGCCTCGGGGGCGAAGTCGCGCCAGAGGCGGATGGCGCCGGCGGGCGAGGCGGTGGCCAGCGTGGTCCCGTTCGGGGCGATGGCGAGCGCGGAGAGGCCGTCGGGCTGGCGGATCACGCCGCGCGTCTGCGGCGGGTCCTCGGCCATCGACCAGAACGCCACCTCGCCGTTGGAGAGGCCCGCGGCGATGATCTGCGGCGCGGGGAGCCAGTCGAGCGCCACCACGATCGCCGTGTTGCCCGGGATGCTCACCACGCGGCCGCGCGTCTCGCAGTCCCACACCTCCAGCCCTTCCCGCCCCAGCGTGGCGAACACGCCGTCGCCCAGCCACGCGACGGCGCGGCGCTGCTCGCCCAGGCGCCACTCGCTGTGCGTGGGCAGGTCGATGATGCAGATGGACGTGTCGCTCGCGGCGGCCACGCGGCGCCCGGCGGGCTCGGCGGCCAGCGCGCGGACGGTGTCACCGCCGGTGTCGGCGTGGAAGCCGGCGCGGCCGGAGCCCAGCTCGTTGGAGTGCACCTGCCCGTCGCGGTCGCCCAGCGCCAGCGTCCGCCGCGCGGCGACGAAGGCCAGCGCCGTGACGTCGCCGCTGGTGCCGAGCGGCCCGCGCCGCGGCGGGTTCTGAGTCACGTCGTACGCCCACACGCCCTCGTCGCCCGCGACCACGAAGTGGCTGGGCGACATCCACACCACGTCGCGCCAGCCGGGCTCGGGGATGTTCTGGATGAGCCGGAGGGTGGCGGGCTTCGCGGGGGTCTGCTGACCTGCCGGCTGCTGGTTGCTCATCGGAGGATTGCGTGGCGGGGTGAGGACCGGGGTCGGACGCGGGTCGAGTCGCGCGGAGAATCTGCGGTGATAGGGGGCGATTCGGAAAGACGGCGATTCCCGCGGCGGCATCGTCATCCCCCGCCGGCCGTCCGGGACCTTGACGCGGGGCGATCGAACGCGCATCCGTACAGGACCCAGCCGACGCCGCACCTCCGACCTCATCACCGCGGCGACGGTCCCGCCCGTCTCGTCCCGAAAATCCACCCACCGCTCGCCCGCCCCGCCATGACCCGCCGCCGCGAAGTGCAGATCTCCGTCGCCATGCTCGCGGCGATCGTCCTGTGCCTGGTGCTCGGTCTGACGCCGGCGAGCACGCTGGCGAAAGGCGGCGCCGCGTGCCCCGACTCGCTCCCGCTCCCCAGCGCGGTGGGCGAGCAGGCGTACGAGCCGATCCTCAACGCCTTCCTGCGTGGCGGGTGCTATCGCACGTGGGTGCACGACCGGGAGATCCGCAACACGGGGCCGTTCATCGACGGGCGCAACTTCGGGACGCACCCGGCGGTGCGCGTCTACTACAGCCCGCGCGCGTGGACGTGGATGACCACCGGGCGCCGCCAGGGCCGCATCGCCGACAACGCCATCATCATCAAGGAGATGTACACCCCGCCCGCCTCGCCCAGCGCGAAGCTGGAGGGGTGGACGACGATGGTGCGCGACAGCGCCGGCGCCTTCGACGGGTGGTACTGGGGCTACTACGGGCCCAACGACCCCGCGCCGAAGCCGATCGACTACCCGTCGTCGGGCTTCGGGCTGTACTGCACGCGCTGCCATGCCTCGGCCGAGCGCGAGCTGACCTTCGCGGCGGTGCGCAACGTGGATCCCAACGAGGACCCGCTCTCGTTCGTGGTGCAGACGCTCACCACGGTGGACTCCGCCGCGCCGGCCGGGCGGAACCGCGACGTCCTCTCGCCGCATGGGCAGGTCGAGGCGACCACCCCCGGGTCGCGCCTCCAGCTCCCCCGGCCGCTGGACGCGCCCGACGCCGCCTTCCTGGCGCTGTATCGCCTTTCGCGCGAGTTCGCCGCGCCCAACGCGAAGACGGCGCTCCCGGTGGAGACGTTCGACCACGTGGTCGCGGGGCCGAAGGGGCCCGAGCAGTTCCTCACGTCGGACCAGTGCACGGGGTGCCACAGCGCGAGCACCTTCAACATGGCGTTCATCACGCAGGGCGGGCGCGACACCTTCAACCTGTCGCCCTACGGCGAGTGGCGCTCGTCGCTGATGGGGCTTGCCGGCCGCGACCCCGTCTTCCACGCGCAGCGCGAGTACGAGGTGACGCGCTTCGCCGACAAGCGCGCGTTCATCGACACCACCTGCTACCGCTGCCACGGGGTGATGGGCCAGCGCCAGGCGGCGATCGACGGCACCCGGTTCCGCCACGACATGGTGTACGCCACGCCCGGGCAGCCCGACGCCAAGTACGGCGCGCTGGCCAGGGACGGGATCAGCTGCATGGCCTGCCACCAGATCTCCCCCGTCGCCACGGGCGACACGGCCAGCTTCACCGGCCGCTTCAAGGTCGATCCGCCGGGGCACGTGAACGGGCCGTACGACACGGTGATCGAGCTGCCGATGAAGACGGCGCTGGGG
>DASQLJ010000283.1:0-18462 GCA_035630095.1 Longimicrobium sp. | reverse complement strand
AATTTGGAGGTTTCCAAGGTAGGAAAGGCGATGGCGATCCGGGCGTGAAGGCGATCTGGCAGGGGTGGCGCCGCTTGATGGATTTCGTCCTCGCCGCGCGCGCTCTAACCCGAGGCTGAGATGTGGGTAATGCGTAGCGCGGAGCGCGGGAGGGGGCCGGGGGGAGGGGGCCCCCCGCCGCTCGCACCGACCCTCCTTCGCAAACGCGACCGTCGACCTCAACCTTCCCGCACGCCGCCGCCCCTGATGCGCCCCATAACTTCATCCACCGCAACGCCCACCCCGTGAAACGCCGCGACCTGCTGCGCATGCCCGTGAAGGCCGCCCTCGAGGGCGTGGCGCCCGTGCTGGAGCGCGGGATGCGCCCGCCGCCGGGGTCCGCGCCGGGCGTGCTGCAGTCCATGCCCGGCGCCACCGCCCCGCGCGTGGACGTGTTCGCCTACGGCCCGCACGAGATCACCGAGTTCGAGGCCGAGGACCTGCCGGCGATCGCCCGCCTGCGCGGCCACTACCCGGTGATCTGGGTGAACGTGAACGCCGTGGACCACGCCGAGACGGTGCAGGCGATCGGCGACGGCTTCGGCCTGCACCGGCTGGCGCTGGAAGACGTGATGCACGTGACCCAGCGGCCCAAGGTCGAGGCGTAC
Organism: Longimicrobium sp.; assembly: GCA_035630095.1. Taxonomy (GTDB): domain Bacteria; phylum Gemmatimonadota; class Gemmatimonadetes; order Longimicrobiales; family Longimicrobiaceae; genus Longimicrobium. The sequence continues at coordinate 17,815 of DASQLJ010000283.1, read as the reverse complement.
GACGGGCACCTGTTCATCGTGGTGAAGATGGCCCGCCGCGCGCCCGACCTGGACCTGGAGCAGGTGGGGATCTTCCTGGGGCGCGACTTCGTGGTCACCTTCCAGCAGCACCCGGGCGACGTGTTCGACACGCTCCGCGAGCGCTTGCGCGCGGGCCACGCACGCCTGCGCGCGGCGGGGCCGGACTACCTCGCCTACAGCGTGCTCGACGCCATCATCGACAACTACTTTCCCGTGGTGGAAGAGTTCGTCGACGAGCTGGAGGCGCTGGAGAACGAGATCATGGAGCGCCCAAGCCACCACTGCGTCCAGCGCCTGCACGACATCAAGCGCGAGCTGATGGCGCTGCGCCGCTCCGTCTGGCCGTTGCGCGAGGCGCTGGGGGTGCTGGTGCGCGACCCCGGCGCGCTGGTGCACGCCGAGACCGTGGTGTACCTGCGCGACTGCCAGGACCACGCCTACCAGATCCTGGACCTGGTGGAGAACTTCCGCGAGGTGGCGGGCTCGCTGGCCGACCTGTACATCAGCACGGTGGGCAACCGCACCAACGACATCATGAAGGTGCTCACCATCTTCGCGGCGCTCTTCATCCCGCTCAGCTTCATCACCGGCATCTACGGGATGAACCTGGCGCACCCCGAAACGGCGCCCGCGCCCTGGTACTGGACCTGGCCCTTCGCCGCCGCCGTGATGGGCGCGATCGCCTTCGCCCTGCTGGTCTTCTTCTACCGCCGGGGGTGGATTCGCGGGCGGGGGTGAGACGGGGGGCGTCGATGCGGATGGCCGAAGCTGGGCGGGTGGGGTGAGAGCGTTCTCTAAGGATTGAGGCACCCGAGGTACCACTCCGTCCATCCCCTGTCCCCGCCGTGGGACGCGCTTCGTCCGCGCGGGTGAACGCACGGCGCGGGAACTTGCGGGCGGGTAGATTGTAAGCGATTGCCATCCAATCACTTGCTGGTAGCCCGGGAAGGGCGTGCCGCTTGCTCCACCGGTGGGGTGGAACTGCGTTCGACCCTCTCGGCTCCTCGAAGGACACCATGAGACGCCTCGCTGCCCTCCTGTTGCCGGTGCTCGCGCTCACGGCGTGCGTCGGCCCCGCCTACGGCCCGACCAGCGGCGGCGGGCAATTCCAGCAGCGCTCCAGCGAGCGCTGGTACGACCGCGACGACCTGGCGCTGGCCGCGCGCATCTCGTTCCGCGGCGGCAACGACTTCACCGTGGACCTGAACCGGCCGGCGTACGTGGCCGTGTTCGAGATCCTCCCCGCCCGCGGCGTGGGCCTGCTCTACCCGCGCTACGAGCGCGAGGAGGCCTACTTCCCCGCCGGCTACTCGATGCTCGACCTGCGCAACGCGGCGCGCAACTACAGCTGGTACAGCAGCACGCTCAGCGGGCGCTACTCGCGCTCGGAGCCGCGCTTCTACCTGCTGGTGGCCAGCAAGCGGCCGCTGCGCATCAGCCGCTTCCAGCGCGGGGGCGGCGACGCGCTGCGCAACGTGCTGGGGCTCAGCGCCTACGGGTCGATCAACTACCAGTCGGTGATGAACGACCTGGTGAACGTCGTCGTCCCCAACCAGCCGGGCGAGGACTGGACCACCGACGTCTACGCCATGTGGCCCAGCAGCCGCGGGCACGACTACTTCTACGCCAGCCAGCCCGACCACTACGTGCGGGTGGCGTGCGGCGACGGCCGCTACGCGGTGGTGCCGTGGGAGCTCACCCGCTTCGCCTGCGGCGGCTACCGCGGCGATGGCGAGGGGGGGCGGCACTACGGCGGCATCAACAACGGCGGCACCACCACGCCCCCGGGGCGGCGCGACACCACGCAGGTGACCCCTCCCGGCCGCCGCCGCCCCGAGCCGCCCACAGCCGGCGGCGAGAGCCGCGGCACCTCGGGCACGCGCCGCCCGCGTCCGCTGGGCCGGCCCGAGAGCAAGCCCGAGCCCGTGGTCCCGCGCCAGGGCGGCGGCGACGGCCCGCGCGTGACGCCCAGCAGCACTCCGCGCCCCGAAGCGCCGCGCGTGGAGCCGAACGAAAGCCAGCCCGAGCCGGCGCGCGAATCGCCCCGCCGCGAGGCGCCGCGCGTGGAGCCGGTGGAGCGCAGCCAGCCGGTCGAGCGCAGCGCGCCGCGCGAGCGCCCGCGCTCCGAGCCGACCTTCGAGTCGCCGCGCGAAACGCCGCGCGCCGCGCCGGTCTTCGAGTCGCCGCGCGAGACCCCGCGCATCGAAACTCCGCGCATCGAAACCCCGCGTAGCCAGCCGGTGTTCAGCGCGCCGCCGCCTCCACCGCCGCCGCCACCGCCACCACCACCTCCTCCCCCGCCGCCTCCTCCGGCGCCGGAGCCGCGGGTGGCCGCGCCGGTCGAGCCGGCAACGGACCTGCGCTGACGGAAGATGGAGATCGAGCCGCACCCGCCGGAGCATCGGCGGGTGCGGCTCGTTTCCCCCCCAGCGGTTTACAGAGCGGCGGTGGATCGTGACCCCGTCGCGCGCGCAGTCCCGTCAGCCGCGCCGGCGCCGGTAGTCCGCGAAGGCGGACTTCGTGTCTTTGTTGCCGCGGATTCATCCGCCCCTTCCCAGCCTCCGCCACAGTGACGTCGGAGGAGGTTGAGGGATCCAATCATCAGAATCGCATTCCCCCCAGCAGGTCAGTTGCGATGTCGTTGAAGGTGATCGAGCAGCAGGTCGTGGCGTGCCGCAGGTGCGCGCGGCTGGTGGAGTGGCGCGAGCAGGTGGGGCGCGAGAAGCGGCGCTCGTACAGGGAGTGGGACTACTGGGCCCGCCCCGTCCCCGGCTTCGGCGACCCGGACGCGCGGCTGCTGATCCTGGGGCTGGCGCCGGCCGCGCACGGCGCCAACCGCACCGGTCGCGTGTTCACCGGCGACCGCAGCGGCGACTGGCTCTTCGCCGCGCTGCACCGCGCCGGCTTCGCCAGCCAGCCCACCTCCACGCACATCGGCGACGGGCTGGCGCTGGACGACGTGTGGGTGACGGCCAGCGTGAAGTGCGCGCCCCCCGACAACAAGCCGCTGCCGCCCGAGCGCGACGCCTGCTTCCCCTTCGCCGTGGCGGAGCTGGCCGCGCTCCCCAACCTCCGCGCGATGGTGTGCCTGGGCAAGTTCGCGTGGGACAACGCGCTGCGCCTGCTGCGGGGCGCGGGCTACGCGATCCCGTCGCCCGCGCCGGTGTTCGGCCACTGCGCGCGGGCGCGCATCGAGCCGGGGCTCACGCTGATCGGCTCGTACCACCCCAGCCAGCAGAACACCTTCACCGGCCGCCTCACCGAGCCCATGCTCGACGCGGTGTTCGCCGCCGCGCGCGAGGCGATCTCCTGAACGCGAGGGCGGACGCCGCCGCGTCCACCCCGCACGTCATCGGCGCGACATGCTTGATGCGCGCCCCGCGCGCGCGTAGGCTTCCTGTGCGTGTGGCATCATCCCCCCGCAGTCCCACCCTTAATATCCCCCAGAGGACGGATCAGATGAGCGAAACAGCAGCAGCAGCGGCGACGACACTCGCGGGCACGGCGACGGCCGCCACGCCGGGAGCGAAGGGGTTCGACGCGAACGTCACGATCAGCGCCGGCGTGGCCCAGGCGTTCGTGGAGGCGGGCTACAAGTTCTGCATCCGCTACGTGGGCCGCACCGCGATGGCCGGCCACGACCTGACCGCCGGCGAGGCGGCGACGATCCTCCAGTCCGGCCTGGCGCTGATGGTGGTGCAGCACGTGGAGGAGCCGGGATGGGCCCCCTCGGGCGCGCTGGGCACGGAGTACGGCGCGAACGCGGCCGCGTTCACGAAGGCGATCGGCGTTCCGCCCGGCGTGAACGTGTGGCTGGACCTGGAGGGCGTGGCCGACGGCGCCGCCACGCAGGACGTGACGGCGTACTGCGACAACTGGTTCGCCGAGGTCCAGGCGGCGGGGTACGTGCCCGGCCTGTACGTGGGCTACGGCGCGGGGCTGGGGCCGCAGGGGCTGTACGACCTGAAGTTCCAGCACTACTGGAGCGCCTACAACCTGAACGGCGACCAGTACCCCGCCGTGCGCGGCGTGCAGATGCGCCAGGAGACCGGCGGCGGCACCGTGGGCGGCCTCACCACCGAGTCGTACGACGACGACTTCACCCAGACGGACGCACTCGGCGGCAACGCCCTCTGGCTGGCGCCCGCCGGCGCCTGACGGCGGCGCGCACGCTCATTGCGCACCCGTCCCGCCGCGGGGCATCCCTTGGAGGAGACGATCCCATGAAGCACCGGCTCAAGCTCGAAACGCTCGCCGTGCAGTCGTTCGAAACGCTGGACGACGACGAGGCGTTCAGCGGCAACGACTCGTACAGGCAGTGCATCAGCGAGCTCTCGCACTGCGGCGTATGCCCGACGGAGCCCGGCACCGGCATCGGTTGACGCGCGCGGCGGAGATCGTGGCTGGATTCAGCTCCGCCTGGGTTTCACACAAAGGCACGGAGACACGGAGAACCGCGGCAGTTCCTCCGTGTCTCCGTGCCTCCGTGTGAGACGGCAGTTCTTCCGGATTGGTGATGATGGATATGGATGGGGAGATGACGGGGCGCGTGTGCGTGGTGACGGGCGCCAGCGGCGGGATCGGCGGGGCGGCGGCGCGGGAGCTGGCGCGGCGGGGCGCCACGATGGTCCTCGTGGTCCGCAGCCGCGAGCGCGGCCAGGCCGTGGCCGACGCCATCGCGCGCGACGGCGTCGGCGCCGCGCGCCTGGTGCTCGCCGACCTCGGCCGCCAGGCCGACGTGCGCCGCGCGGCGGACGAGATCCTCGCTTCCTGCCCGCGCGTGGACGTGCTGCTGAACAACGCCGGCGTCTACACCCGCAAGCGCACGCTGACGGCGGACGGGATCGAGACGCAGTGGGCGGTGAACCACTTGGCGCCCTTCCTCCTCACCCACCTGCTCCTGCCGCGGCTGATCGCGAGCGCCCCGGCCCGCGTGGTCACCGTCAGCTCCGGCGCGCACCGCTCCGCCGACCTGCGCCTGGACGACGTGGAGATGCGCGGCCGGCGGTATCGCGGCTTCCGGCAGTACGCGAACACCAAGCTGGCCAACATCCACTTCACCCGCGAGCTGGCGCGGCGCACGGCGGGCACCGGCGTCACGGCCAACGCGCTGCACCCGGGCGTGGTGGCCACGGAGCTGTTGATGAACGGCTTCCCGCCGATCCGCCTGTTCCGCCGCTGGATCCGCACCCCCGAGCAAGGCGCCGCCACCGCCGTCTTCCTTGCAGCGTCGCCCAGCGTGGCGGCCGTCACCGGCGAGTACTTCCAGGACGAGCATCCCGCCCCCCTCTCCCCCGCCGCCACCCACGACGAAACCGCCCGCCGGCTGTGGGAGCTCAGCGAGCGGGCGGTGGGGATCGAGTGACGAAGCATACGGAAGGACCGGTGGATCTACAAATTGCGCGCAAGCCAGCCATCGACTTCGGGGATGATGTCACCAAACGCCCTCAAGTAGCGCGCTCCGGGCGCGGTGTCGGGTTCGGGGAAGGAGATGCGGTTGATCTCGAAGGCGAACCGGTGTGCTTCGAAGATGTCCCGCGCGGCCGAAGCGGCGACGTAACCGTTGTCCGTACCCTCCTCACCCCAGGCCACCACAGCGGCGAGAAACGCGAATACGCCAGCAAAATACCTCCATCCGCTATGCTCAACAGCCTCCAGATCCAGGAACGACGCCCAAACTGAGATATCGATGTGATACGTCGCCGGTCGGTGGGAGGTGGTGCGCACCACGAGCGCCGCATGCATCTCCTGCACGGCGCGGCGGACTGCTGCTGGAGTGTACCCCGTGGCCTGCACGAGCCCGCGCACCGTCGCGTCGGCACCGCCCATGGCAACCAATACTGCGAGGACGTCCGCTTTCACACCTACACTGAAGGCGGCACGAAGCCGCAGCATCAGTGACGGGTAAGCGGAAAGGTCGGGTTCGTTGCCCCGCTTGCCCCGCGACACCAGCGCATCGACTTCCACCGCGGCCCCCAGCGACTTCCATCGCGTATCACCGCACTCGGCCGCTGCACGAGCGAACGCCATCAATCCTGCGCGTGAAGACTCCGGAAACGCGCGCGCCATCGTCCGTACGCGTTGCACGCTCAGCAGCGCTGCACCCGCCCGAGCCCACCACGTCAGGACATCATCCAGGCGCCGCTCGCTGTCACGCAACGCACACGAAAGCAACAGCAGCGCTTCGGGATCAACGACTGCGGTTGCCGCAACGCCAGTGACAGGTGCGCGGAGAGCGGCCCACTGCCTCCACACGGCGTCCACGGCACTCGCGCGGGCGACGCTAGCGATCTCGGCGCGCTCGGACATGCTCGGCGATCTCGTTCACCAGCCGCGGGAACTCGGGCGACGCGTCCTGCGTAACCACCCACGCGGCCGCATCCTCCAACTCGGCGTCGGTCGGAGCGAGCGCGGCCAAGTCCTGCGCGTGCACGCTACGCGTCGACTGGTCTGCCGCCGCGAAAAGCTTCAGCGTGATCAGCGTGCGTCGGCCCGCCAGCCCCACGCGCAGTGCATCGTAGCTGCGCCACTCCAGATCGTCCCCGAGCCAGGGCGGGAGTCCCTGGTTCCACTGCGCGGCCACGGCCGTGTTGAGCCAGTCGTCCGGCAGTGAAAAATCTCTCGCCACTCGGGCAATCGCACGCACCAGAGCACGAGGGAGCGGGTCCGGCGGAATGAGCGCGTTCGTAGGGTCCGCGTTACCGGTACGCGCAATCACGTCGCACGTCTTGCGTGGTCCGTTCAATCAACCCGAGCAGGTTGAGGCTTGCTCCACCTACCACAATGATCGTTGCCTGATCCCCTTCTTCAGCGAGAAGGGCACCAACCGCAGCCAATGCTTCGGGCAGTAACTCTGTTAGCAGAGCCATATGATGTATCCTATCCAGATACATAATGTATCCTCTAGAGATACATTATATATCTTCTACCTTGATCTGTCTATTCCGGGGAACCCCTTCACGCTGCCGTCGCGCCGCCGCAGCTGGAGCCGGCGCCGGCGGTGCAGCCGAAGCAGTGGGGGCCGAGCACGATCTCGCGGTTCGCCAGCGCGGCCAGGTCGAAGTCGAAGACCGTGCGCGGCGCGCGGGGGTGCAGGGGGAGCTCCAGCATCTGGTTGAAGTCGCAGTCGTAGAGCGTGCCGTCCCACCCCACCGACAGCGTGTTGCGGCACATCACCCCCGCGGCGGCGGCGGGGTTGAAGGCGTTGGCCAGGCGCTCCAGGTACTCGTCCGTCTTCCCCGTCTCCTGCAGGAACTCCAGGAAGCGGGAGATGGGCATGTTGGTGATGGTGTACAGCGCGTTGAACTCCACGCCGAAGGTGCGCAGCATCTGCCGCTTCCACTCGGCCTCGAGCGTCTTCTGGCTGCCGGGGAGGAAGGTGCCCACGGGGTTGGTGACCAGGTCCAGCACCAGCCCCGTCCCCGGCTTGCCGTACCCCAGCGCGTTCAGCCGCCGCAGCGCGGTGATCGACTCATCGAACACGCCGTCGCCGCGCTGGGTATCGGTGCCCTTCTGGCGGTAGTGCGGCAGGCTGGCCACCACGTGCACCGCGTGCTCCGCGAAGAACTCGGGGAGATACGCGTAGTTCGGGAGCAGCGTGATGGTGAGGTTGCAGCGGTCGATCACGTGCCGCCCCGCCGCCCGCGCGCGAACGACGATCTCGCGCCAGCGCCGGTGCAGCTCGGGCGCGCCGCCGGTGATGTCCACCGTGGCGATGTCCGCCGTGTCGATGATCTCCAGGCAGCGGTCCAGCACCGCGTCGGGCATCATCTCGGTGCGGTCGGGGCCGGCGTCCACGTGGCAGTGGCGGCAGGTCTGGTTGCACTTCCGGCCCACGTTGACCTGGAAGATGTCGATCCCCGTGGCCCGCAGCGGGTAGAGCCCCGCCCCCTCCAGCGCGTCCTCGAAGCTCCGCCCCAGCGGCACGCGCGCGAGCGCCCCCCGCTGCCCCGCCGCGGCGGAGAGCGGCGAGTGGCGCTTCTGGAGGGTCGGCAGCACGCGGTGTACGGTGGCGGTCATTCGGAACTGCAGTTCGAAAGGTGCGAGAGTGCGGAAGTGCCCAGTCCCCCGTGCCCAGTGCCCAACAACGGCTCGATTCGCCTCCGCGGACTCGCGCGCGGCACCCATCGCGCTTCCGAATCCTCCGCGCGCACGGATGCCGCGCCCACAGCCTCGCGCCGTTTGCGAGGCTTCCCATTGTTCCAGCCGCGGCTTCAGCCGCCTTCTCGAGCGAGGAGAGCCGGACTCCTCGCGCTACATCCCCAGCCGCTCGGCGTGGTTGCGCATCTGGATGCCGTGGACGAGCGAGGCGCCGCCGCGGATGGCGGCGGCCACGTGCACGGCCTCGGTCATCTGCTCGGTGTCGGCGCCCTTGGTCAGGCAGTCCTGCGCGTACGCGTCGATGCAGTAGGGGCACTGCACCGCGTGGGCCACGGCCAGCGCAATCAGGCTCTTCTCGCGCTCCGTCAGCGCGCCTTCGGCGAACACCGCGTTGTACCAGCCGAAGAACTTGTCGGCCAGGTGCGGCGCGTCCTTGCCGATCTCGCCGAAGCGCGGCAGGTCGTGCGAATCGTAGTAGTGCGTGTGCATCTCCATCCCCGGTGGTCGCCGCGGCCTGGGCAGGGCGAATGAATTCGCTGCAACAACTACACGAAGTCCGCCTTCGCGGACTACCGGCATCGTCGGAGCCGCGACAGTGTGGCGCGACACTCGCCCCGTCGCGGGCGGGCTGATCGTCCGCCGCTTCGCGGCGTGTGGCCGGCGTGACGAGCCCATCGACATCAAAAACTCAGGACTCGGAACTCGGGACTTTAGCACCCAGCACCCAGCCCCTTACGTCCCCTCCGCGATCTGGTCCTTGTAGTTCTCCTTCAGCCGCGCGACGAACTTGCGGATGCGGTGGGCGTTCGCGCCGACGTCGCTGCCGCCCACGCGGCTCACCGAGCGGACGTCCACGCGCGAGATCCCCGAGGCGGGGGTGACGCGGATCACCACGTCGTCCTTGAAGCCGAACCAGGGGGTCTCGTCCACCGCCTCCACGCGGAACTGGTCGGGGGCGGCCTCGATCTCCGTCCACCCCATGTCGCGGGCGGTGCGGAGCACGGCGGCGTAGGCCTGCTCGGGGCGCATCGCCAGCATCACCGGGCGGATGTCGGGATACCCCTTCCGCTGCAGCGCGGCGATGCTGTCGCCGCCGTAGTCCGCGGTGTTCAGCTTCGCGCTGTCGCGGATGGCGCGGCTGGCCACCAGCTCGGGCGGGCTCACGAAGTCGGTGGTGATGTCGTGGATCGGCGGCACCGCGCGCGCTTGGCGGCGGAAGCTCCAGGGGAAGTACCACGCGCCCAGCCCCAGCAGAAGCCCCACCGCCGCCACGCCCAGCGTCGCCCGCCCCGCTCCGCGCCCCCGCGCCACCAGCAGCGCGGCGACGGACAGGACGATCGCCAGCACGCCGAGGTACGCGCCGTACTTCATCATCGTGCGCAGCGCGGTCATCCAGCTCCACAGCCCCATGCGCGAGCCGGGGCCGGCTCCGGCCACCATCAGCAGCGCCACGGCGCCCACGGCCAGCGCGATGATGGCGAGCGTGCGCCCGCGGCTGGTGTCGGGGCGTGGTGCGGGACTGTCGTCGGTCATGCGGCGGCTCCGGTTGGGCGTTGGCGGAACTTCTTCCAGGCGATGGGCACCAGCGAGAGCAGCCCCAGCATCGCGAGCGCCACGACGGTCTCGCGGTCGAACAGGTCGCGGCCGGACTCCAGCGTGGCCAGCCGCCGCCCCAGGTTGCAGAACACGAAGGTGCCGGGGATGATGCCGATGAAGGTCGCGGCCATGTAGGTGCGCGGCTTCACGGGGGTGAACGCCGGCACCAGGTTCACCATCCAGAACGGGAACAGCGGCACCAGCCGCAGGAAGAGGAGGTAGCTGAACGCATCTTCCTCGAACCCGCGCGAGATGCGCTGCAGGCGCGGCCCCATCCGCCGCCGCGCGGCGGCGGCGAAGAGGTAGCGTGCGCCCAGGAACGCCAGCGTGCTGCCGATCGTAGCGGCGACCACCACCACCGCCATCCCCACCCAGCGCCCCAGCAGGAACCCCGACGCCAGCGTGAGCAGCGTGGCCTGCGGGAGGCTCAGGGCGGTGAGGACGATGTAGCCCGCCGCCACCGCCAGGATCGTCTGCGCGTAGTGGCGCTCGGTGTAGTCCAGCAGCCGCGCGCGGTTCGCCTTCAGCGCCTCGAAGTCGAGCCAGCGGTGGCCGCCCAGCAGGAAGAACGCGGCGATCCCGCCCACGAACACCGCCGCGATCGCCACCTTCTTCCAGTCCCACCCGCGCCGCCCGGAATCGTCCGACCCTGCTTCTGTCGAATCGTCATCGGCGACGCTGGACGAGGTCGACGGACGGAGCTCATCGTCCGCGCGGGCGGCGGGGGGATCGCTCACGCGGGGGCGCCGAGGTGCGGCGCGTGGAAGCGCGCCGCCGGGCCGGCGGCCACGTGCTCGGCGCGCTGGAACGCCGCCCACCCCACCATCAGGTACACGTAGGCGATGGCCGAATACGCCAGCACCGACAGCGTGCCTTCGCCCGCCGTGTCGAACAGCGCCAGGATGGTGGAGACGACCAGCGCGAACAGGGAAACGACGGCCAGCGCCCTTGCGGCGACCCGGAAGAACGGCTTCATTCGCAGGCTCCGGTTCCGCTCCGCGCAGGGCCGTGGCTGGCGCGAGCGGGCTTCCAGCAGGTGAGGCTTGATTCCGCAATGTAGCGCGGCGCGGGGGCTCCGCAAAGCGGCCCGTGGGTTGTACGCCGCCGGCCGCACCGGCGGATTTCACCCCGCCCGCGGCCCCCGTTTTCGCCGGAGACGCGACGCATGACCACACCCAGCAGCGAGCGCCACCACCGCGCGGCGGCCGGCCGCGGCCCCGTTCCGATCGCCGTGGTGACGGTGAGCGACAGCCGCACCGAGGAGACGGACACCAACGGCGCCTGGCTGCGCGAGGCGATCGCCGTGGCGGGGCACGTGGACGGCGGCTACCGCGTGATCCGCGACGAGCCCGAGCAGGTGGCCGCGGCGCTGCACGAGATGGCCGGCGGCGAGGCGCGGGTGATCGTGTTCAACGGCGGCACCGGCATCGCCCCGCGCGACACCACCTACGACGTGCTGGCGCGGATGATCGAAAAGCCGCTCCCCGGCTTCGGCGAGCTGTTCCGGATGCTGAGCTGGGAGCAGGTGGGCGCCGCCGCCATGCTCTCGCGCGCCACCGCCGGCGTGTACCGCGGCCGCGTGGTCTTCTCCGTCCCCGGCTCGCCCGCGGCGGTGCGCCTCGCGTGGGAGAAGCTGATCGCGCCCGAGGTCGAGCACGTGGCGTGGCTGGTGGAGGGGTGAGGAGCGGTGAGGGAGATGTCGGCGCGGGGAGGGCAGGGCGAATGAATTCGCTGCCGAAGTCCGCCCTTCGCGGACTACTGGCTTCGGTGTGACCGCGCTTCCCGCGCCCGCAAGAAATCCCGCTGCTCCCGCTGTTGGCTCCGGGCGCGATGAAGTAGCCGGCGCGAAGCGCCCCCGGTCCCTCTCCCAGGTTGTTTTGGGAGAGGGACAGCCGCGCAGCGGCAGGGTGAGGGCCCCGCGGGGACGGCGTGCGAGCCTGTTCTTGGTGACCCTCCCGGCCGCGAGTCGTCCCTCCCTCGAGCGGCATGGGGGATCCCCTGGACGCCTCTCGTGGTACCATCACCCCTGCACCGAGGGGCGCTGTCCGGCCCGCGCCGCACTTCCGCAACCGGCGCCGCGTGCACACCTTTACTCAGGTGCACGATTCTCGCTGGACGATCTCTGTCCTTTCTGGGAGAGACCCGGGACATTTCGCAGCAACCCCGTAGACGCATGATGGACGCAATCCGAATCAGGAGCGTGGCGCTGGGCGCCCTGCTCGCCGCCGGGCTGGCCGCGCCGCTGGGCGCGCAGCAGCTCGCCGTGGCGACGCAGCGCGACACCGGCGGCGTGCGCCCGGCGGCGCAGGACGATCGCCCGCGCGGGCTGGTCTCGCGCGAGGAGCTGATCGTGGACCGGCTGCGCCGGCTGGGCATCCCCAACCCCGACCCGGCCCCGCGCAAGCCCAGGGACCGCGCCGACAGCCTGGCCTGGAACCGCCACCGCCGCGCGGCGGATGCCATCCCCGGCCGCAAGATCGTGATCTCGGTGTACGACCGGCACCTGTGGCTGATCGAGGGCACCGACACCCTGCTCTCCACCACCGTGGGCGTGGGGATGGGCCCGGTGACGGCGCCCAGCGGCCGCGTGTTCGACTTTTCCACGCCGCGCGGCCCGCGCCGCGTGCTGGGGAAGGAAGAGGAGCCCCTCTGGAACCCGCCCGACTGGCACTACTACTCGCTGGCCGAGCGCGTGCGCCAGTTCCCCGCCGGCGGGCTGACGCTGGAGGACGGGCGGCGCGTGGTGCGGCGCGGCGAGTGGGTCGGCTACCTGCAGGACGGCGAGTTCACGCCGATCCCGCAGGAAGAGTCGCTGTTCTTCAACGGGATCCTGTACATCCCGCCGTTCGGCACGCAGAACCGGAAGGTCCCGGAGGTGCTGGGGCACTTCAAGCTCGACACCGGCAGCGGGATCCTCATCCACGGCACCAACGACCCGCTGGCGATCGGCTTCCCCGCCACGCACGGCTGCGTGCGCGTGCCCGACGAGCCGCTCGAGGAGCTCTACGGCATGGTGAACGTCGGCACCCCGGTGTACGTGTACTGACGCGGATTGGACGGCTGATTGGATCGAGGGCGAGGCTCCGTGCAGGCACGGGGCCTCGCTCGCGTTTGGGGCGGAGGCACGGAAGGGTGCCGCGTGAGGCCGTACACGCGACGACGGCACTCGCGCTTACGCCGATTGTACCCAGGGCCGGGTGGGTGGAAGTGGGCGGCGAGGACTGGGTACGGGTGGGGGAAACGCAGGCGTACACCGCCACCGTCCGCGATGCCGGCGGCAGCCTGGTCACCGGCGACACGGTGGTGTGGAGCATCGCCGACACCACCGTGGCGACGGTGGACGCCGCGGGCGTGGTCCGGGGCGTCCGTCCCGGCTACACCGCCGTCTCGGCTTCCACCGCCACGCGTCCCAGCGGCACCACGGCGGGGGCGTACGTGACGCCCGCCGCGCCGTTCGCCTCGATCACCGCCGGCTTCTACCACACCTGCGCGCTGGACGCCGCGGGCCAGGCGTACTGCTGGGGCTACAACGTGAGCGGGCGGCTGGGCGTGGGCCCCACCAGCGGGCCGTATCTCATTCCCACCGCCGTGCTGCACCCGCCGGGCGTCACGTTCGCGCAGCTCTCCGCCGGCGGCTCGCACAGCTGCGCCCTCACCGCGGCGGGGGAGGCGTACTGCTGGGGATAAAACCTGGATGGCCGGCTCGGCGACGGCAGCACCACCAACCGGAACACCCCCACCGCCGTGCAGCACCCCACGGGCGTCACCTTCACCCAGCTCAGCGTGGGCGACGGGCACACCTGCGCGCTGGCTTCGGGCGGGCAGGCCTGGTGCTGGGGCAAGAACGCCGACGGCCAGGTCGGCGACTCCACCACCGCCACCCGCGCGGCGCCGGTGGCCGTGCCGCAACCCACCGGCGTGGCGTTCGCCACCATCCGCGCGGGCGGCGACCACACCTGCGCGGCGACCTCGGGCGGGCAGGCGTACTGCTGGGGCGCCAACGGCCAGGGGCAGCTGGGCGACAGCACCACGATGCAGCGCACGAACGAAAAGCGCCCCTTCCGCGAGATGCCGGAAGAGGCGCCGGTCGTACCATCGAACGAAGTGCGCTTCAGTCCTCGTTTTGCCGCCGGAATTCGTCGCTCACCTGGCGCAGGAGGCGCTCGACGGGATCCTTCGTGCGCGGGAAGAAAACGGCGTCGCTGAGGGAGTTCAGCGCCGAGCGAACGTCGGCGAAGCGATCGGCGGCGGTGAGGAAGATGTCGCCCAAGCCGTGCTTCAGCGCGATCTCGTTCTCGGCGGCGGTGCGGAAGCCGCTGGCGCCCATCGCGTCGTAGTACGCGATCGGTGGCGCGGCGCGGCGCTGCACCCGGTGCGTGATGTGGTCGGGGAAGAGCCCCGCCAGCCACAGCGCATAGTTGCCGAGGTGGACGCGCAGCAGGAACTCGCGCTCGCCCCGCGCCCGCTCGATGGCGGCCAGGATGTCGGCCAGGTATGCGAACGGCTCACCCTCGCCGCCGTCCACGCGGCCGGCGCGCCCCGCCATGCCGAACTCCAGCAGCACGGCCGCCGTGTAGTCGGCGAGCTGGCGGTCGTGCAGGTCGCGCTGCTTCAGCGCGTGGCGCACCAGCACGTAGAACACCAGCGGCGCGGGCGCGCGGCTCAGCCCGTCGCGCCGCATGAGCTGGTGGAGCACCCGCTCGTCGTCCATCAGCCCGTCGAGCCCGTGCTCGCGGAGCCGCTCCTCGCCGTGCGGCCCGGCGACCGACAGGAGCAGCTCCGCCTCGCGTCTGCCGAAGCTCGCCCTTACGTTCGGCTTGATCATTCCGTAGCCTCCGAGTGGGTGGGTGTCTGCTGGAACCTACCCTCGCCCCACGGCCGAAGTTTCACGTCGGCCGGCGGCTGCTGCATCCATGTGTTTGCAGGGAGAATGCCGGAGCGCGGCCACCTTTCACCGGGTGTGGGTGGGGGGATGGAGTCGACGCTGCGTGAGCTGCGTCCGTTTGCGGAACCGCCTTTGCATCCGTCCCGGCCGGACAAGTGAACGGAGGATCAGGGGGAGGATGGGATGAAGCTGCCGCTGCCCAAGTCGTGGCGCCCGCACCTGGGGCCCGAGACGGAGATGCCGTACTTCGCCGCGCTGCGCGAGTTCGTGGATCGCGAGCGGGCGGCGCGCACCGTGTATCCGCCCGAAGGGGAAGTCTTTTCCGCGCTGGAGCTTACGCCGTACGACGCGGTGAAGGTGATGATCCTGGGGCAGGACCCCTACCACGGCCCGGGGCAGGCGCACGGGCTGGCCTTCTCCGTCCGCCCGGGCGTGACGCCGCCGCCCTCGCTGCGCAACATCTTCCGCGAGCTGAAGGACGAGCTGGGGTGCGCGGTCCCGAACAACGGTTATCTCGTGCCCTGGGCGACGCAAGGGGTTCTGCTGCTGAACGCGGTGCTGACGGTGCGCGACGGCGAGCCCAACTCGCACAAGGGCAAGGGGTGGGAGACCTTCACCGACGCCGCCATCCGCGCCGTGAACGAGCGGAGCGAGCGCGTGGTGTTCATCCTGTGGGGCGGCTACGCGGCCAGGAAGGAGGCGCTGATCGACGCCGCGCGCCACACCGTGCTGAAGGCGGCGCACCCCTCTCCGCTCTCGGCGAAGAGGGGCTTCTTCGGCAGCCGCCCGTTCAGCGGCGCCAACGCGGCGTTAGAGGAGGTCGGTCGCGCGCCGGTCGACTGGTGCCTTCCGGATCTCCAGCGCTAGCTGCGCGATGCGCAGCGCGGGGACGCGCGCGGCGGGAGATTCCGGGTGCACGACGGCGTCGGCGTGGCGGCGCGGCTGAACGGGCTCGCTGCGATGGCCGTACCAGCTGCGCTCGCGGCGGTGGAGGGGGAGCGGCGACTGCATGGGGACCTCTGCGGGGGGAATGCGTTGTCCATCGGCGCGGCGACACCCGCGTCGGTTCCCGAACTTAGCCGCAACCGTCGCGCCATCAGGCGTTTATTTTGACCGGATCTGCAAGTGCTTGGTAGATGTAGCTTTAGGTCGAGGCGAAAAGATGTTGCGCCATCGTGAACGCCGCGCGAATGCGGCAACGGAGGTACAGGTGAGGCAAAGATTTCCTGTCGCCTAATACGTTGAACTGATCTGCGCGCGACGTTAGTGGCGCCACGACCTCGGGATCGCGGGGCGATTGCAATCGTTGCAACAACCGCACGAAGTCCGCCTACGCGGACTACCGGCTTCCGTGTGACCGAGACTTTTGGGCGCGGCACGGAGCTTCGTATCTGTCTCGCGCCGTGCCCGGCGTTAACGTTCGACGGCGCTAAGTACGTCCACTCGGATTCAACCCCCTCCGGCGTATCGATTCATGGTGAAGAAGCAATCGTCGGAGCTCACGAAGCTCCGGAACCTGGGCGAGGTGTGCGCCCGGACGCTGAACGCGGTCGGCATCCACACCGGGGCGGAGCTGCGCGAGATCGGCGCGGTGAACGCCTACCGGCTGCTGATCCTGCGCGGCCACAAGCCGAGCCTCAACTACCTGTGGGGGATGGAGGCCGCGCTGCGCGACATCCACTGGATGGAGATCCCCCCGGCCGACCGCGAGCGGCTGAAGGCCGAGGTCGCCGCGCCCTTCGACGCGCGCAGCCTGCTGGGGATCGAGTGACGACCCCTCACCCTGGCGCTGCGCGCCTGTCCCTCTCCCGAGCTGCAGGAGAGGGACGGGGGCTCGCTTCGCTCGCGGCTCGGTCGGGTGCACTGAAGCCGCGTCTCGCGCCCAAGGCTCGGTGCGGTAGGGACGAGTAGGTGCCGCGCCCCATCACCTTGGCAACACGGAAGCCTGTAGTCCGCGAAGGCGGGACTTCGTGTAGTTGTTGCAGCGATTTCAATCGCCCTGCCCGGCCGGCCCCTCCCTGTTCCTCTCCCTTGTTCCCGAGCACCCAAGCCGGCCGCAGTTTGTCCCGCCGCGCTGTCAGAAAGCCCCAACGATTGTCCGTTAGATCACTGAAGGGCCCACGCGCCGGCGGAGAGCCGCGCGGAGTTGGCACACCGGCCCGATTCGCGCGGGCTGGTGGGGAGTGACTGCAGGCGCTCCCGCTTCCTCCCTGGGCACCGGGACCCATCCCGGCCCACCCGTGAACCCAACGGGCCGTATCGAACGGCCCGGGCGTTTACATCGCCGCACTGGAGGAGCACATGTTCAAAGCCGTAACCGAGACCAGGAAGCGCCCCTTCTGGTCGTCCCGCACTGTCGCGGCATCCGTCGGCGTCCACCTGCTGCTGCTCGCGGGCTTCGTCAGCGCGGACGAGCCCAAGGGGCGCCCCACTGGATGCTGGTTTCCGGAGGAGCCCCCTATCATCTGGATTGCCGAGGGCGATGAGCCCAGGCACGCGCGCGGGGTGGTCACGCCGGCCGCGCCACAGCGCCAGCCGCCGCCGGCGCAGGTAAACGAGCCGAAGAGCGCGCTCGAGTTCCCCGACGAGGTGCCGGGCGACGTCGGCGATGTGGACGCGCGTGCCGAGCCCGTCACGGAGGCCACGGTGGGTGCCGGCAGCCCGCTGGGTGGAGCGACCGGCTTTCCCGGCCTCGGGCCGGCGCTGCCGGCGGGCAACACCCAACCCGCTGACAGCCTTCAGCGCTGGGTTCCTCCGTTCACACCGGACGCGGTGGACACACAGCCGGAGCTGGCCAACAAGCGGCAGGCGGAGATGGCGCTGCGGCGCGCCTACCCGCCGCGGTTGCGCGACGGCGGCATCGCGGGGCGGACCACGGTGATGCTGATCATCGACAAGGACGGCAACGTGGAACCCGGCAGCGTACGGGTGCAGGACTCGACGCACGACGCGTTCGAGGAGGCGGCGGTGCGCGCGGTGGAGCGGTTCCGCTTCAAGCCCGCCACGCTGCGCGGGCACCCGGTGGCGGTGCTGGTGACGCTCCCGATCTCGTGGGAGTTGGAGAACTGAGGCGAGCGGGCCCTCACCCTGCCGCTTCGCGGCTGTCCCTCTCCCGAGCTGCAGGAGAGGGACCGGGGCTCGCTTCGCTCGCGGCTCGGTCGGGTGTGCGCTGAAGCCTCGTCTCGCGCCCAAGCCCCGCCGCGGTGGAGACAG
>DASQLJ010000282.1:0-5793 GCA_035630095.1 Longimicrobium sp. | reverse complement strand
GGCGACCTCTTCCTTCAGGCGCTTCATGTCCACGGAGCGGATCTTCCACCCCTCGCGCGTCGCCAGCTTCTCCATCCCCTTCACCAGCCGGGGCGGCGCGTCGGGGTTGCCCAGCCACATCGCCACCAGGTCCTTGGCCTTCGCCATCCCCGCCGCCTCCATCAGCCGGCCGTAGTAGCGCGGGTTGTGGCCCATCATGAACACCGGCGGCGTGTCGAAGCCGTCCACCAGCACCCCCGGCGAGAACAGCTCGTCGTTGGTGGAGAAGTTGAACGGCCCGCGCATCGTCTCCATCCCCCGCGCCTTCAGCCACTCCGCCGCGCGCTCCAGCAGCGCCGCGGCCACCGCGTCGTCGTCGATGCACTCGAACACGCCGAAGGTGCCCGTGCGCTCGCCGTGGAACTCGTTGGCGCGGTGGTTCACGATCGCCGCGATGCGCCCCACCGCCACCCCGCCGCGCTCGGCGAGGAAGTAGGCGACGTCGGCGTGCTGGTGGAAGGGGTGCTTCCCGCGGTCGAGCACCTGGTTGAAGATCATGCGCAGCGGCGCCACCCACACGGGGTCGCGCGCGTTGATCTTCCAGGTCAGGTCGATGAAGGGCTTGAGCGACTCGCCCCGGCCGATCTCGCGGATGGAGACGGCCGGGGCGGTGGTGCGGGACTCAGCGGACGCCGAGCTTGCGGCCGACGCGGGCGAAGGCATCGAGGACCTTGTCGAGCTGGTCGGTGGTGTGGGTCGCCATCACCGAGGTGCGCAGCCGGCACGCGCTCTCGGGGACCGCGGGCGGGAGCACGGGGTTGGTGAACACCCCGCCGTCGAACAGCTCGCGCCAGAACACGAAGGTGTGCTCGATGTCGCCCGTGGTCACGGGGATGATCGGCGTCTCGCTGACCCCGGTGTCGAAGCCCAGCGCCGCGAGGCCGCTCCGCAGGTACTCGGCGTTGCTCCACAGCGTCTGCCGGCGCTCGGGCTCGGCCTCCATCACGTCCAGGCAGGCCAGCACCGTGGCGACGGCGCTCGGCGGCATGCTGGCGCTGAAGATCAGCGAGCGCGAGTGGTGCTTGAGGTAGTGGATCACCTCCTCGGGCCCCGCCACCGCGCCGCCGATGCTGGCGAAGCTCTTGGAGAAGGTGGCCATGGTCAGGTCCACCCGGTCCTGCACGCCGAAGTGCTCGCCGGTACCGCCGCCGTGCTCGCCCAGCACCCCCACCGAGTGGGCGTCGTCCACCAGCACGCGGGCGCCGAACTCGTCGGCCAGCTCCAGCACGGTGGGCAGGTCCACGATGTTGCCCTCCATGCTGAACACGCCGTCGGTGCTGATCAGGATCCCGCTCGCGTCGGCGTTGCGCTCCAGCGCGCGGCGCAGCGCCGCCATGTCGTTGTGGGCGTAGCGCACCAGCTCGCCGCTGGCCAGCTGCGCGCCGTCCAGCAGGCTGGCGTGGTTCAGCCGGTCGTGGATCACCACCGAGCCGCGCGTCACCAGCGCGCTGATCACCCCCAGGTTGGTCTGGTAGCCGGTGCTGAACACCAGGGCGCTCTCGCTCCCCATCAGGGTGGCCAGGCGGCGCTCCAGCTCCACGTGCAGGTCCAGCGTGCCGTTCAGGAAGCGGCTGCCGGTGCACCCGCTCCCGTAGCGGTACAGCGCGTCGCGCGCCTTCTCCAGCACGTACGGGTGGTGCGTGAGCCCAAGGTAGTTGTTGGAGCCCACCATGATCAGCCGCTGCCCGCGGATCACCACCTCCGTGTCTTCCGAGCTCTCGATCGGCTGGAAGTATGGATAGAGGCCGCGGTCGATCATCTCGCGCGCCGCCGTGTAGCGGCCGCACTTGGCGAAGATGTCGCCGGCCTTCCGTGCCGTCTGCTGCTCGACAATCGACATCAAAGCCATCCCTGGGTTCGGTACCACCGGGCCGTCTCGGCCGTGCCCGCGGCGAGCGGCGTGGCCGCGGGGAGCAGGGCCTGGGCCCCGGTGAGGTCGCACACCCACGCCTCGGCGAGCATCTCGTCCGCCTTCTCGCGGCCGAAGACGCCGCCGCCGCCCAGCCCCAGCCGGTCGGTCAGCGCGCCCGCGGCGCGCAGCACCCCGGCGGGGATCGGCACGTGCAGCGGGCGCTTCCCGCGCACGGCGTGGCCGATCTGGTCTACCAGCGCCCCGTACGGGTGCGCCACCGGCTCGGCCACGGGGTAGGTTCCCGGCGGCACCTCGGCGGCATTCGCCAGGGCGGTCACCAGGTCGTGCACGTAGATCACGTGGAGGCGCCGCTCCGGGCCCGTGGGCACCGGCGCCAGCGCCGCCTTCGCCATGCGGTAGACGGGCAGAAACGCGCGGTCGCCGGGGCCGTAAACCGCCGGCGACCGCACCACCACCAGCTCGATCCCCGCGGGCTCCACCTCGCGCGCGCCGGCCTCGCCCTCCAGCTTGCTGCGGCCGTACGCCGTGAGCGGCGCGGGGGTTTCGTCCAGCGTCCGCGGGCGGCCGTCCACGGCGGGGCCGCAGGCGGCGTAGCTGCTCAGGTACACCAGCCGGCGAGGGCGGGTGCCCGCGCGCACCATCGCGCGCGCCACGTTGCGCGTCCCCTCGGCGTTGGCCTGGTGGAACGCGGCCTCGCTGGGCGCGGTGGTCAGCGCCGCCAGGTGGAACACGCACTCCGCTGCGTCGGCCGCCGCGGTGATCGCGTCCACGTCGTCCAGCGCGCCGGTGTGCAGCTCGGCACCGAGCTCCCTCAGGCGCGCGGTGTCGCTGGACGCGCGCACCAGCGCGCGAACGCGCCAGCCGTCGCCCGCCAGCCGCTCGGCCAGGTGCCCGCCGACGAAGCCGGAGGCCCCGGTGATCAGTGCGGTTCGGCTCATGGACGGCGGTGAAGATGCACGGCGCGTTACCAGAACGCAACGACGGAAACACCCCGCGGATGCCCGTCCGATGCCGATAAAAGACTAGAGAGGACCAGGCGCGTCGCGCACCCAGATCCTCTCGCGCGGCCCCGTGCGAAGCGGTGCCACATCGTCGAAAAACCTGCGCAAACCTAGCTCCGGAGCGGGTTTGTGTCAACCGGTGCGGTTTTTTGCGCGGTGCGGTCCTTAGACAAACTACGAACGACGGACTGCGTTGGGCGTGTCCCCGCTGCGCGGGGCCGGGCTGCGCGCTGCGTAGGGCACGATACCGCCGTGCCCAACGCAGCCGGGCCCACGCCGGCCCGCCCCGGCTTCATCTCCGCCGAGATGATGGTGCAGGCGGGCCGCCGCGTTCCCGGCTCTCCGGGCGCGCATCCCTCACGCGTCCGTGCCAACCTTCACGCTCCGGTGCCGGCCACGCCCCGAACAACGTCATCAGGGTTCCTGCGCGACCGCTCCCCCATTCCCACCGCCGCCCCTCACCCCGAGACGCCGAATATTCCGCCTCGGCCGACGCCCGCAGGCCCCGCCGACCGCCCCTCTCCCAGGCTGTTTTGGGGGAGGGGCAGCGCGGGCGAAGCCTCGCGCGGGGTGGGGGCCCCCGCGGGGCGGCCGTAGCGCTCTGCGTCCGATCCCGCCGTCTCGCCCCTCACACCCTGTTCCCCCGCAGCTCGTCCAGCGGGTAGTGCGTCCCCCGCCACTCGATGCCCCGGTGCCGCAGCGCGTAGAACGTGGCGTTCAGCACCACGGTGATGAACAGCAGGCTCGCCAGCGGGATCGCCACCCCCAGCCACATCGGCGCGCGCTGCTCGCGCGCGGTGCCGGCGAACAGGAACAGCATCAGCCCCACCGCCACCCCGTACGCCCCCCGCGTCCACCCCTCCGTGGCGAAGACGGCGATGAACGGCCAGACGAAGAAGAGGAGCTGCGAGACGACCACCAGCAGCACCATCGACAGCCGGTAGTCGATCCCCGCGAAGCCGTTCTTGCGCAGCCCGCGCACCGCCTCGCGCACGCTGTGGTACCACTCCACGCGGATCATGTCGGCGCCGTTCACGAAATCCTGCGTGCCGCCGTTCTTCTTCAGCAGCTTGGCCAGCTTCATGTCGTCGTCTGGCCGCAGCGCGATCGGGCGGTGGCCGCCCACGCGCCGGTACGTCTCCGCGCGCACCAGGTTGAACGCGCCGATCCCCACGTGGCTGCGGCTGCGCGGGTCGCGCGCCTTCCACGGCCGTGAGAACGCGGTGAACATCAGCCCGAAGAACACGCCGAACGTCTTCAGCAGCCACCCCGGCATGTCCACGTGCGGGCCCGCGGTCACGTGGTCCACGCCCTCGCGAACGAGGTGGCTGGCGGCGCGGCGCAGCGTCTCGGGCGCCATCACCACGTCGGCGTCGGTGAACAGCAGCAGCTCGCCCGTGGCCCGCGCGGCGCCCAGGTGCAGCGCGTGGTTCTTCCCCAGCCAACCGGCCGGGAGATCGGTGACGTGGACGACGGTCAGGCGCGGCTCGCCGGCGGCCACGCGGTCCAGTATCTCGCCGGTGCCGTCGGTGGAGCGGTCGTCCACGGCGATGACCTGCAGCAGCGGCAGGTCCTGCCGCAGCAGCGAGCGCAGCGCCGGCTCGATCCCCCGCGCCTCGTCGCGCGCCGCGAACACGATGCTCGCCGACGGCAGCTCCGCCTCGGCCAACAGGGGCACGTCGCGCAGCCGCGCCAGCCTCGGCCGGTAGCGCAGCAGCTCGATGGTGAGCAGCAGGATGCTCCCCGCCGTCGCCACGCCCAGCCAGAACAGCAGTCGATCCAAGGTCTTCCCCGGTGCGAGAACCGCCGCGCCCGCCGACTTCGTGTGACGTCCGGGCGCGCGTGAATCTGGCGCCGCGGCGCGCGGCGTGCTACCGATTGTGCGCGCCGGCGTCGCGAGCGATGTGCGCCGGCCCCCAGCATCCGCCATCCGAACCACCCATCCGGAGGAACCGACCGTGGCCGACATCAGCGTGGAGCGCAAGCGGCGCAGCCCCATGGGGCTGATCCTGGCAGTCCTTCTGCTCGCCGCCATCGCCGCCGGCGTGTGGTGGTTCCTGGGCCAGGGCGAAGACCGTCCGGCCGAGCCCGCGCCCGCCGCGGCGCCCCCGGCGGCGACGGCGCCCAACCCCTAGCAGCCGCGCGCCGGACCGCATTTCCGGCGCGATCGGCGTGCCCGCCGTTGAACTTGCGCGGCGGGCGGGTTATCGTAAGGCCTGATAGCCTTCACGCGGGCGCGCGAGCCCGCCACTCACCACCGGCGCGGGCGCCGGCGGCACGTCATCAACGGGCTCAATCCCCCCCAATGGCCAAGCAGGAAACCTTTCAGATGGACGGGGTGGTCACCGAGGTGCTCCCCGACCGCAACTACCGCGTGAAGCTGGAGAACGGCCACGAGGTGCTGGCCTACGCGGCGGGGCGCATGTCGAAGTTCAACATCCGCGTGCTCGAGGGCGACCGCGTCACCCTCGACATCTCGCCGTACGACCTGTCGCGCGGCCGCATCACCTACCGGCACAAGTAGGATCCGGCCGCGCCGCGGCCCGCCGCCGGCGCGCTCCGCCCCTTCCGGCGCACCCGCCGCACCGCTCCAGGCCGCCCCGGCCGGGGCCGTGCGAGGTGCGCCGTCTTCGTGCACCCCGTCTCCAGCGGCACGGTCCCATAAACACCCGTCTCCGGCCAAGTGCTACAACCCTGCGCCGGGCGGCAACTTCCGCGTCGATAAACCGCGCCGTGGCTGGGAAAGTGGTCCCAACGGGGAACAGAACGTGCGCAGTTCGGCACGGCCTTTGGTCCCTGTTCCCTCCCACCTCCAGTCACACCAGGGTTACCCACATGCAGCGCGACAGCGGGACGGTGAAGTGGTTCTCGTCGGAGAAG